>CAMWHN010000021.1 GCA_947174085.1 uncultured Ruminococcus sp. | reverse complement strand
GGACAGATGATAATAGAGACAGTGGGGACGTGTTCTACAAAAAAAAAAAAAAAAAAAAAAAAAAAATAGTAAAAAAAAAATCTGTGAAAAATAAAGGGCGGAAAAACACAATTATATTTAAAAAAATTTTTTCCAGTGTAAACCAAAAATTCCCCCTGTGTGCAGGGGGATTCTATTATTTATTATTTTCATCATCTTTTTCTAAATCTTCCAGAATTTTTACATATTTTTCGTCTTCTTCTTTTATATCTGCTTCTTCTATTGCCTTTTGTTCTTCCTTTGTCATTTGTGTTTTGCGAATTAATTTCATCAAAACTGCTATAATTGCAATGAAAATAATAATAGCTATTATTACAAACAAAATTCCAGTGATATCTACAGCACCATGTTTTTTAAAATCAGCAATTTTTACTGGAATAGGATTATTATTTTCATCTTTTTCATCGCCGTCTGTGTACCCAAATGCATATTCACCAATAGTTTTGCAGTTTTTCGGGATAGTTAATTCTTTTAGAGATTCACAGGCATAAAATACATAATTGCCCATGCCTTTTAATGATTCTGGTAAATTTACTTCTGTTAGTGAAGAACAGTCTGCAAATGCATTTTCATATAAAATTTCAATGCCCTCTGGCAAATCAATTTTTTTTAGTTCCGTACAGTATTCAAATGCGCCTGCACCAATATATTTCAATGTTGATGGGAAATTTATTTCTTGCAAATTCGGAGCTGAAAAAAATGCCGCATCATAAACAGTAATAACACCCTCCGGAATTGTAAAGCTTGTATCAGATTTCCCACAGGGATAAGCATATAATGTTTCTTGATTATCTTTATAAAGCACACCGTCTTTGACTGTATATGTCGGATTGCCGTCTTCTACGCCATATTCTGCCAGATTTACACAGCCTAAGAATGTCAAAGTTCCTAAATTTTCAATCTGTTTCGGAACAGTAAATTTTGTAATATTGATACAGCCATAATATGCCGCTGAACCGATATTAATTATACTCGAAGGCATTTTAGCGTCATCTATTGCATAACAAAACGCAAATGCATAATCTCCAATAGATTGCAATCCCTCTGGTAATGCAGAATAATCAAATAAATTGCAATTATAAAATGCTGAAGCTCCGATTGTTTTTAAATTATCCGGAAATTCTAAATTTTGCAAACCATAGCAACCATAACATAAGCCTTCTGGAATTTCTGTTAAATTTTTCGGCAGTTTTAGTGATGTTAAACTAGTACAGCTTGCAAATGCAAATCTGCCAATATTTTCTACACTGTCCGGAATATTAATTGCTTTTAAACCAGAACAATTTTGAAATGCTGACTCTCCAATTGTTTTGACATATTTGCCAATTTCGACATATTCTAATTTTGTACAGCCATAAAATGCGCCGTCTAAAATCGCTACAATACGTCTGCCATTGGTTTCATCAGGTAAATTTACAGCAAGTGTACCTGTATCACAGGCATATAATGCTAATCCGCCGTCGACATAGGCATATGTAAAAATGCCCTCTGTATAAGTTTCTAATTCTGTTTCAGATTCAGAGTTAATATTTTCTTCTGCCATAACAGAAACCAATTCTATTATATTTATATTACTTGCAATAAATAAAAATCCTGTCATGCAGATTGCTAAAAATTTTTTTAAATTTAATTTCATGAATTTTCCCTCCTGCTGTTCAGAATTTTACAAATTGCTATTATTAAAACTATAATAACTATTATAATTACAGCAATTAAAATAATATAAATTATATTATAATTTTTAATGATTTCATAGGCAATATGATTCGTAGACGCATACCGCAATCCAACAGAATTTTTATAAACATAAAGCGTAATATTATCTTGTAATTTATAATCATCTGTATTTTCATCATAGTAATATCCAATACAATAGGCATTGACAGTTGTTAATTTTTCGGGAATCACGAGGCTTTGCAAATCAGTACAGTGACAAAATGCATATGCACCAATTTTTTGAAGTCCTGCCGGAAGATTAATATTTTGCAATGTGATACAAGAATAAAAACACTTGTCACCAATGGCTTTTAAACTGGACGGCAATATCACTTGTTGTAATTCTGCACAACAGCCAAATACAGCTCCAGTTAATTCTGTGATACCCTCTGGAATTGTAATCTCTCGTAATGCTACACAATAATAAAATGCATCTTCGCCAATTGTTTTCACTTGTTTTAAATCTATTGTTTCTAAATAAATTGCTCCAATAAATGCCCAATCTGCGATATTCTGACAAGTATCTAACACAGCATAATGAATATCTGGTTTTGATTCCGGATATTTTATCAGTGTTCCTCCGACTTTGTCATATAAAACCCCGTCAGATGATTGATAAGATTTATTTTCAGAATCTACTTCAAATTTTGTCATATTTTCTGTTGTATCAAATACATAATCGCCAATTTGCGAAACACTTGCCGGCAAGTAAATTTCTGTTAAAGATGAACAGCCTTGAAAAGCGTAATCTTCTAAGCTTGTGACTGTATCTGGAATGCTAACTTCTGTCATAGAAGCACAGTTAGAGAAACAATTTTTTCCAATTGTCGAAACTTTATGACCATCAATTTCTGACGGAATTTCTGCACTGGTAATATTTTGATTTGTACAGAAAATTTCAATTGTTCCGTCTGATTTTAAACTATAATTAAAATCTTCTGCACTGTCTGCTTTAGCAGAAATTGAAACAGGTTTCAAAAAACTGCATAATATTACCATAACAGAACAGAGTGCTAATTTTTTTAAAATTTTCATGTGAAATTTCCTCCGTTTAGAATAATTCATGCTGTTTCTGGTAACGTTTCTGCATGATAATTAAACCAATTACTGCTAAAATTACTAGTATTACAATACCAATCATAATATATACAAATACAATGCCTTGTGTAATACCGCCTGTGCATTTAATATTATTTTCTACGGCATATGCAAACGCTTTTGTACCATTATTCGCATCTATTTCAAAATTTGGCAAGCGTTTATAGTCAGCTTCTTCAGAATTATTATCACTAGTATTATTATCTTCACCATAGTACCAACCTATAGCATATTTGCCTATGGACTGAACATTTTCCGAAACGGTTAATTTTTTCAAAGACGCACAGTTAAAAAATGCATAATCATTCATATTTGTTAAAGAATCTGGTAAATCTATTTCTTCCAGTGCAACACAGTTGTAAAAACACCCTGAACCTAAGCTTGTAATGCTCTCTGGTAAAATTACTGTTTTTAAACTTGTACAATTGCCAAACATAGAACCTTGCAATTCTGTAATGCCTTCTGGAATTGTCATACTTTCAAGACTTGTGCAATAATAAAATATATCTTGTCCCATTTCTTGCACAGAATTAATATTTATTTCTTGTAAATACTGATTTGCCATGAATGCATAGCTTTCAATTTTTGTACAAGTTTCTGGAACTGTATAGCTAGTATCTGTTTTTGCACTGGGATATAAAATTAATTCTGTTTTGTCTTTATTAAATAAAATGCCGTCTTCATCTACATAATTTTGATTGCCTTTCGCAACATGAACGGCTTTTAAAGAATTACAGCCCTCAAATGTCCAACCCTCTATTTCTATTACAGACGCAGGAATTGTAACTTCTGTTAAATTACAGCCATAAAATGCTTCAAATCCTATTTTTTCAACATGTTCTGGAATATTAATGCTCTCCAGTGCGAAACATCTATAAAATGCCCAGTCTTCTATCACTGTAATTGTTGATGGTAGTGTTACTTTTTTTAATGCTTCATTATCTTTAAAACAATCTACTTCTATCATAGTAATTACATGCCCATCGATTTCAGCAGGAATTTCCGCCTCTGTAATAGTATTATCTTTACAAGTAACAGAAACAGTTCCATCACCATAGTCATTATACATCCAGAGTCCATCTTCTGAATAGCCATTTGGCAAATTAATTACTTCTTCTGCATGTACTGGTATGCAATTTATCATCAACAGTAAAGCAAATATCATAAAACCTGTAAATAATTTATTTATTCTATTCATCTTCTTCATTGTTACTATCCTGTGTTGTTTTATTTTTAGGCTTTTTTGCTAACAGCGCAATTAATGCAATGGCTAAAATAATTGCAATGCCTCCTACTGTCGCAAGCAAGATTCTTAAAAACTGATTATCTTTTACTTCTGGGCCTAAAATATCTGCAATATTTGTTTCTGCAATTTCTGTCGGAGAATCCTCTGCATTATCTTGTATTTCTGAAGTTGCTTCTATTCCGTCTGCATTTTCAGAATTATTTTTCTGCTGTTCTGATTTTGATTCTATTTCAAGTTCCTGCGGTTCGTCTGCATTCTCAACTTCAATAAATGTAAAATCATTTTTATAATCATTTTCTTCGTCTTCAGTTGTGCAGTAACTTTGTGCCGCTGTTCCGACTTGCCCATAAATTACAAAATCATTAATTGCACGCATATCCGCATCATAGCCGAATGCACCATAGTCAATTTGATTCACAGAATATGGAATTGTCACACTGTGCATACTTGTTCCACAAAACGCATATTGTCCTACATAAGTTAGCGTATTTGGCAAAGTAATTTGTTCTAAAGCTGAACAATTACTAAACGTTGCATCATAAATCGTTTCTACACCGGATTGTAATTCTATATCATGTAATTTATCACAATAAGCAAATGCATAATCATCAAGTTGCATACTAGCTATGACTACTTTTTCAAGATTAGAATACGCAAACCCCCAAGCGTCAATATAATTCACATGACTTGGAATAGTAATTTCTTTTAGATTCTGGGCAAATCCAAAACAACCTTGTGCAATTTCGTCTATTGTATCAGGAATTTTATAACTATCACCAGATTTATTTGCAGGATAGGCAACTAAAAATTTATTATCATCTGCAACTAATACGCCATCATCTATGATATTATAAAAACTATTTCCAGATTCTACAGAAATTTTTTCAAGACTGGTACACCCGAAAAAAATACAATTGCCCATATCTGTAACAGTTGCTGGAATTGTAATGCTTGTAATGCCTGTAGCGTTCATGAATGCGGCATTTCCAATATAACCAACAGGACAGCCATCTAATTCTGACGGAATCACTAATTCGCCTTTATAAGTTTCTGATAGCAAGAAGTCATAAATTTCAGCTCGTCCGGCAGTATTTATGCTAAACGTATACATATCTTCTACACGAGTTTCTGCTTGTGTAGATTCTTGTGATTCTTCGGGAGCTGGTGTATTTTCTTCCGCATGTGCTGAAATACACAGCGGAGCTGTCGCCATAAATATGGCAACAGCAACAGCTAAAAAATTTTTTTTCATAATTATTTTTCCTTATTCTACAGTAACAGATTTTGCAAGATTTCTAGGCTTATCAACGTCTGTGCCTTTGTGAACTGCTGTGTAATAAGCAATTAACTGTAACGGCACAACGGCAAGCATTGGCATTAATAAATCATCATAATCTGGTAAGCCGAATTTATAATCTGCAATATCTTGTTCAGGTGTATAATCTTCACGACATACCAGAATAACTTTTGCACCTCTTGCTTTTACTTCTTTGATATTACTAATCGTTTTATCAAATAATTTCTGTTGGGTTGCAATCGCAATCACTGGCATATTTTCTGTAATCAAAGAAATAGTTCCATGTTTTAATTCTCCTGCCGCATAAGATTCAGAATGAATATAAGAAATTTCTTTTAATTTCAAAGACCCTTCCATACTTAAGGCATAATCTAACCCACGTCCAATATATAACAAACTATCTGCCGTAATTAATTCAGAAGCAATTAACTGTGTCATTTCTTTGTGTTCTAAAATTTCTGCAATTTTTTCAGGTGTTTCTTGTAATAAAGCTGTCAAACGACGGCATTCTTGTTCATCAATTGCATGATTGGCAAGTGCTAATTCAAATGCAAATAAATACATTACAGCAATTTGTACCATATATGCCTTTGTTGATGCAACGGCAATTTCTGGGCCTGCATGTGTATAAATTAACATATCAGCTTCTCTTGCAATAGAACTGCCCTTTGCATTGACAATTGCAAGTGTTTTTGCACCTAATTTTTTGGCAAGTCTTAAAGCCGCTAAACTATCCGCAGTTTCACCAGACTGTGAAATAATAATTACCAAATCATTTTGGCTAACTAATGGCTCTCTGTATCGAAATTCAGAAGCAATATCAACATTTACGGGGATTCTGGCTAATTTTTCAATTACATATTTTCCAACTGTGCCGGCATGCATGGCTGTTCCACAAGCGACGATATGAATTTTATGAAATTCCATGAGTTTTTCTGGTGTAATGCCACATTCTTCGAGATTTGGCAAGCCGTCTGTAATTCTAGGTGTAATTGTTGTTTTAACTGCTGTTGGCTGTTCATGAATTTCTTTCAGCATATAATGCTCATAACCACATTTTTCCGCTGCACTCACGTCCCAATCTGCAATTTTTAATTCTTTTTGAATTTTCTGATAATGCAAGTCATATACTTTGACTTGTTTTTTGCTTAATACTGCAATTTCATCATGCTCCAGCAAATAATAATTTTTGGTATATTGCAAAATTGCTGTCATATCAGAGGCAATAAAACTTTCATTTTCGCCAATACCAACAATTAAAGGACTTTCTTTTCTTAAAGCATAGACTTTATCAGGAAAATCAGCAAATACAATACCTAATGCATAAGAACCTTCTAATTCCTGCATTGTTCTAATAATAGCGTCCATAGGGTTGCCGTGATTTTCTTGATAATAATAATCCAGTAATTGTGCAACAACTTCTGTATCTGTATCGGATTCAAATACTCTGCCTTTTGATAATAAAAATTCTTTTAAACGCTTATAATTTTCAATAATACCATTATGAACAAGTGTGACATTCCCTCCGCCGTGTGGGTGAGAATTTCTGTCTGATGGTTCGCCATGGGTTGCCCATCTCGTGTGACCGATACCAGCATGACCAATTGGTTTGCCTTCTTGGTTCATTTTGTTTTGTAAGTCTGTCAATCTGCCTTTGGATTTTGCAACTTTGATAACTTCGTTTTCAAATACAGCAATTCCAGATGAGTCATAGCCTCTGTATTCCAGTTTAGACAAACCGTCTATTAGAACATCAGTTGCATCACGCCAACCTACATAGCCTACAATTCCACACATAATTAAAAAAATCTCCTCTCAGATTAAATATTGCTTTTTGTACAAGCAATATTATTATAGCATATTCAAAAAAAAAATGCAACTAGTTTCCGTGTGTTTTCATGAAATTTACACTTGTATATCATAATTAAAAATTGCTTGTGTCGTGAATATGCTAAAGATTTTTTAGCAGATTGCCTATTACTTCGTCAAAATGTCATATTTTTAACAATTTGTAGCAAGAAGTGAATTGTGTTCCATGCCTCTTGACAAATTAGCTGAAATAAGATATACTTAGAAAAAAGGAGTTGAAAACAGTGGCAGACAAAGCCTATAAATTCAGAATATATTCCAACAGTGAATAAAGAACTTTGTTTGCTAAAACGCTTGGCTGTGCAAGATTTATCTACAATAAAATGCTGTCTGATAAAATTGATTATTATAAGCAAAATAAATAAAAGTTAAATCATACACCTGCACAGTACAAAACGGAAATTGCATAGCTGAAAGAAGTTGATAGTCTTGCCCTTGGCAAATCTGTTACTGATAACGGTTAGAGCATGTTTGTTACATTTTTGCAGTACAAGCTTGAAGAAATTGGGAAAAGACTTATGAGTGTGGACAGATTCTTTGCAAGTTTTCAGATTTGTTCCTGCTGTGATTACAAAAATTCAGAAATAAGGGTATACGGATTGTAACCGCATAACCAATCTATCAAAAAACCGTAGGGCGTATGGAGTTAGCTGGTTTAGGTGCAATCGAGCGAGAATCGACTGTCTGCATTTGTAGGAGAAAGATGTCACGAATAACTTGCAATTTCAAAAAATTTGTGCTATACTGAAAAAGTGAAATTAATTATTTAAAGGATGGGTAAATCTATGATTAGAGAAGATTTAAGAAACGTTGCAATTATCGCTCATGTAGACCATGGCAAAACAACACTTGTTGACGAAATGCTCAAACAGGGCGGTGTATTTCGTGAAAATCAGGCAGTGGCAGAACGTGTCATGGATTCTAACGATATTGAACGTGAACGAGGCATTACGATTTTAGCTAAAAATACAGCTGTTCTGTACAAAGATGTAAAAATTAATATTATTGATACCCCTGGACATGCAGATTTCGGCGGAGAAGTAGAACGTGTATTGTCTATGGTTGATGGTGTTATTTTATTAGTTGATGCTGCGGAAGGTCCTATGCCTCAAACAAGATTTGTGTTATCAAAGGCTTTAGAAATGAGACATAAAATTATTATTGTAGTCAATAAAATTGATAGACCTGATGCCAGACTTGATGAAATCGCTGACGAAGTGCAATTATTATTACTGGATTTAGATGCCGATGATGAACAGTTAGAAAGCCCGATTTTATACTGTTCTGGCAGAAGTGGCACAGCGTCTTTTGATAAAAATACACAAGGTGAAGACTTAACACCATTATTTGAGACAATTTTAAATTATATTGCACCGCCGGAGGGCGAACCAGATGCGCCATTTCAAATGTTAGTATCTTCGATTGATTATAACGACTATGTCGGAAGAATTGCTGTTGGCAGAATCCAAAGAGGTTCTGTAAAAATTAATCAGCCTGTTGTTGTTGTAAATTCTAATTTGCCGGAAAAGCATAATCAGGCGAAAATTGTTTCTCTCGCACAAATGCAGGGTCTTGCACAAGTGAATACAGAAACTGCAACTGTTGGTGATATTGTAATTCTAAGCGGTATTCTAGATATTACAATTGGTGATACTATCTGTGCGCCGGAACAGCCAGAAGCAATTCCGTTTACGCATATTAGTGAACCAACGGTTGAAATGACATTCTCTGTGAATGATAGTCCTTTTGCCGGACGTGATGGCAAATATGTTACTTCTCGACAGCTCCGTGAAAGATTATTCAAAGAATTATTGCGTGATGTTTCACTTCGTGTCACTGAAACAGATAATACAGATTCGTTCAGTGTTGCCGGACGTGGTGAAATGCATTTATCTATTTTAGTAGAAAATATGCGCCGTGAGGGTTATGAATTAGCAGTTTCTACACCAAGAGTATTATACAAGACAATTAACGGCAAACTCTGTGAACCGCAGGAAAGACTTGTTGTTGATGTTCCCGAAGAATGTGTTGGCACAGTAATGGAAAAAATGGGGACTCGTAAAGGGGAATTGCAATCTATGCAACCACAAGGTACTAGAACCAGATTAGAATTTTTAATTCCGTCCAGAGGATTATTCGGCTATAAAAGTGAATTTCTGACAAATACAAGAGGTGAGGGCATTATGAGCAGTGTATTTGATAGCTATATTCCGTTTAAAGGCGATATTCCCAGAAGAAGTGTCGGGTCATTAATTTGTCATGAATCTGGTGAAGCTGTCACTTATGGGCTTTATAATGCGCAGGAAAGAGGGACATTATTTATTGGTGCTGGTGTTCCTGTCTATGAAGGCATGGTTGTCGGTGTTTCTCCAAAAGCAGATGATTTAGTTGTTAATGTCTGCAAAAGAAAGCATTTAACTAATACTAGAGCTAGTGGCAGTGATGATGCCTTGCGTTTAGTGCCACCAAGAAATATGAGTTTAGAAGATTGTTTAGAATTTCTTGCTGATGATGAATTGCTAGAAGTTACGCCTAAGAATTTGCGTATTCGCAAGCGGATTCTGGATAATGCACAACGTGCCAAAATGAGAGGTAAAAAAGCATGAGAAAATTAATTTTTATCATGACTGCATTATGTTCTGTATGTTTGCTTTGTGGCTGTAATGCAGATTCTGACACACAGGGAGAAGTTGAAACTATTCCAGAACAGGCTGAAAATCAAGAAAATCAAGAAATTCCTACTGTGAATCTGGAAGAATATCCGACTTCTAAGCCACCAGAAGAAACAATTGTGCCAAATGGTACAGAAATTGATGCAGGTGCAACTCCGTTAGAGCAATTTGTTTATGAAATTCATACAGACGGAACGGCTGTGATTTTAGATTTTAATGGCTCTGATACGGAACTTGTAATTACTTCTCAAATTGGCGGGTATCCTGTCACTGAAATTGGACAATATGCGTTTGAAGCATCATGGAATGTAACTTCTATTGTATTGCCAGAGACAATTGAAATTATTAATGAACAGGCTTTTGCAGATTGTGAAAGTCTTACTGAAATTAATATTCCTGAACAAGTGAAATTTATCGGACGTGGTGCATTTTCTAATTGCATGAGTCTGACAGAATTAACTCTGCCCGCTAGCCTCACAGATACAAATGAAGAAATGCTGACAAATTGCATTGCATTACAGGATTTATATATTTTAAATTCTGATTTGAATTATAAAAATTGGGGACTGGAAGAATCAGAAACAAAATGCACCATTCATGCAACCTCTGGTGCAGAAATTTTGTCATGGGCTGAACAAAATGATTTCCCAACTGCAATAGAATAATATTAATATGCCTTTGTCAATTTATGGCAAAGGCATTTTGTAGAAATTTGATATTATAAAATTATCAAAATAAGCCAGAAAGGAAAAATATTTTATGAAAGTTGATATTTATTCCAGAACAGAAATAGAAACAAGTATATTAAAAAATAAATTCCCTGAACATACGGTTGTGATTAGCTTTTATGATAAGTGCAGACAGAAAAATTATACTCGTGTAGATTATAGTCATATCTGTCAAGATGTATTTTATTGTGAAATTGATGATTTGGATATTGATGTACTTGAAAATAAAGGCTATAATTATGATACATATTTTCCAGAAGCAGAAACAGATAAATTAGCAAAATTTATTTATCATGCTTATGAGACGAAAAAAAATATTATTTGTCAATGTGATTACGGACAAAGTCGAAGTGCTGGCTGTGCAAGTGCAATTTTAGAACATTTTTATCATACAGGAATTTCTGTTTTTGTAAATTATAAATATTATCCAAATCAGTTAGTGTATCATAAAGTTTTTGATGCACTGGAAAAATATAAAAAAATATTTCTTAATTAGAAAGGCGGTTATGTTTCATGGATGCAAAAGAAATTATATTGGCAGTAATTACCGTAATTGGCGGACTCGCATTTTTTCTATATGGCATGAATGTCATGTCATCAGGCTTGGAAAAAATGGCAGGCGGTAAGTTAGAACAGGCTTTAAAAAAGCTGACTTCTAATACTTGGCTAAGTTTATTCTTAGGGACGTTTATTACGATTGTATTGCAATCTTCTTCGTCTCTGACAGTCATGTTAGTCGGACTTGTCAATTGCGGTGTCATGGAAGTTAGTCAGACAGTTGTCATTATTATTGGTGCGAATATTGGCAAGACGTTTACAACATGGCTATTATGCTTAATGGGTGTGGATACACAAGGTCCTTTGTGGCTATCGTTATTAAATCCAGAATATTTTTCTTTAGTATTCGCTATGGTCGGCGCAGTATTAATTATGATGTCGAAAAATGGCAGGAAAAAAGATATTGGTGCAATTCTAGTTGGATTCGCTGTCTTAATGTATGGTATGGTTCTCATGGGTGATGCAGTTGCGCCTTTGAAAGAATCTCAGGAATTTCAGCAAATGCTGACGAAATTTAAAAATCCATTTTTGGGTGTTCTGGTCGGTACAGTTGTAACTGGTATTATTCAAAGTTCAGCAGCTTCTATTGGTATTTTACAAAGATTAGCAGATTCTTCCGGCGCAATTACGTTTGGTATGGCAATCCCAATTATTATGGGACAAAATATTGGTACTTGTGTCACAGCAGTTATTTCAAGTTTTGGCGTAAACAGAAATGCTAAAAAAGTAGGTGTGATTCATATTGCATTTAATATTATTGGTACTGTGATTTTCTTAACACTTTATGAAATTTTAGAAATGGCAATCGGGTTTGCATTCTCTGACTGGACAATTAATTCTGTTGGTATTGCTATTGTACATACTGTGTTTAATATTGCAACAACTATTTTATTATTGCCTTTCGCAAAAGGTCTTGAAAAAATTGCGAACTGGTTCTTGCCGGATAAAAATCAGGAAGAACCACAAACAGAAGAACATGCTTTATTAGATAAACGTGTATTAACAACGCCATCTGTTGCAATTGCAGAATGTGACGAAGCGTCTCGCAGAATGGCGAAATTGGCAAAAGAAACCGTGCTATTAAGCTTATCACTTTTAAAAGAGTATGATAAAAAAACCGCTGAAAAAGTATCTAAAAACGAGGACAAGCTCGATAATTACGAAGACAGAATCGGCACAACGTTAGTGCAACTGACATCACAAGCTTTATCAGAGCATGACAGCCAAGTTTCTTCTCGTGTGCTAAGAGCAATTGGCGATTTTGAACGCTTGGGAGACCACGCTATTAATTTATGTGCGATTGCAAAAGAAATTCATGATGAAAAAATCACTTTTTCTGAACACGGTAAAAAAGAAATGGAGGTCTTGACGGAGGCTTTAGAAGACATTCTGGAGCGTGCCTACAGGGTTTATAAGACAGTAGACGAAGAGCTAGCAACACATATTGAACCGCTGGAACAAGTTATTGACTACCTAACTCGTGACATAAAAGCCAACCATGTGCGACGCCTACAAAAAGGGACTTGCACAATAGAAACTGGTTTCATTTTGAGCGATATTTTGACCAATTTCGAGAGGGTCTCTGACCACTGCTCCAACGTGGCTGTCTCCGTCATAGAGACTTCTCACAGCACTTTTGGCACGCACGAGTATTTGAACAAAGTCAAGTTTGGAAATCAAAAATTTAATGACAAATTTGAGAAGTTTTCACAGCAATATAGCATTGCAAATAGTGTTTCTAATTCAAATAATATATCTTAAAAAATAAATACCCCTCACTGAAAAAAGTGAGGGGCTATGAATGAAAGAAAGTTTATAAAAATATGAAAAAATTAAGATTTATGCTAGAATATAATTGTTCGCCTATTTGGGTTCTAAATGATGATGCATTAATTGATGTTGGCTTGCCAGAAGATTTATTGCAATATCAAGAATTAGCTAGGCTTTTAGATGAAATTTCTACTGAATATGATGGTTTGTTTGTTAATAACGAAATAGAGTTCGCATATAAAGGCTTTTCCAGCAAAGAAGAAGAAATCGCTTTTGATAAAAAAATTCGTAAAGCTATTAATTTGCTAAAAAAAGTTGCTGGTGAAAAATATATGATTCAAGTTGATGAGAATATTTAACGAGGTGATTGTATGGCAAGAATAGTTTGTTCTTGTGGGACAGTATTAAGTAATAGTTTGTCTCCAAATGATATTCAGTTGAGAGTATACACTGATAAAGAATGGGAAAAAGTTTTTGATTGTGAATCAATACAACCATGGCAAATTCCTTTGCCAAAATATGAAGTTTGGAGATGTCCTATGTGCAAAAGTATATATGTTTATGAAAATGGAAATAATCAGCCAATTATGACATATAGACTAGAAAATAAATAATACTGATTTAATTAGTATTTATAGAAAGGGGCTTTTTATATGAAGTTATACACAGATTATGCTTTAACAAAAACTGTTAGAGAATCAGAAAAATTCTTAACACCTAAGAATATAATTTTCAAAATATTAATTTTTCTAGTTATATTTTATGTTGGGGAGATTGCCCAGAGCTTGCCAATGTTGTTAGCAATTATGCCGAAATTAATGGCATGGGCGAATGAACAAATAGAAATCACAGGTACACTTGATGAAGCTGTTGTACGAGATAAAATAATGAATTTACTATCAGACCCATCTATGACTAAAATTATGTTATACTGTACAGCATTTGCCACTTTGGTGACACTTCTCTTTTGCAGATTGGTAGAGGGCAGAAAATTAAATACTATGGGATTTCAGAAACATGCAGTTTCGCATTATATTGCTGGTTTAGGTGTTGGCTTTTTGCTATTTAGTTTCGTTGTTTTATTATCACTCTGCATGGGCGGTATTACTTGGAACGGATTGCAAACATTTTCGATTTCTAGCATTTTAATTATGCTCGGCGGTTGGCTCTTACAGGGCATGAGCGAAGAAGTTATTTGTCGTGGCTATTTCATGACCACTATTTTAAGAAATTATAATCCAGTTTGGGCAGTTGTAGTTAATTCTATATTTTTTGGGTTCATGCATAAAGCAAATAATGGCTTTTCTTTGACGGCTTTTGTTAATTTAACGCTCTATGCAATTATGATTTCCCTCTATGTTTTGAGAACTAATAATTTATGGGGAGCATGTGCGATTCACAGCGTCTGGAATTTTGTGCAAGGGAATTTCTATGGTTTGCCAGTCAGTGGCATTGATACGGGAGGGACAATTTTTTCTGTTTCTCTGGTGAAAAATGCTGATTTCGCAAATGGCGGAAAGTTTGGACTAGAAGCAAGTCTGCCTTGTGCGATTGTCATGCTGATTGCAATTGCTGTGCTATTACTTGTGCCAATGAAATTTTTAGAGAATCAGGAGAAACAAGCATGAAAACAGTTTTGATTACAGGTGCAGGCGGTGGCATTGGTTCAAAAATGGCAGAATTATTTGCACAAGAGGGTTATTTTGTGATATTGCATTATCATAAAAATAAGCAAACAGAACAACTTGCAAAAAAATTACATGGTGTTGCGGTGCAGGCAGATTTAGCAGAAATTTCTGAAATTGAAACGATGATAAATTCTGTATTGAAAATTGCAGGGCATATTGATGTATTAATTAATAATGCAGGAATATCTGTTTCAGGTTTATTAACGGATATTATGCCGGATACCAGAAGAAATTTATTTGCTGTGAATATTTTAGGCGCAATCGAATGTACCAGATTATTATTACCGCAAATGATTCATAGAAAAACAGGTTGTATTTTAAATATTAGTTCTATGTGGGGACAAGTTGGCGCATCTTGTGAAGTGGATTATTCTGCAACAAAATCGGCTATGATTGGCTTTACAAAAGCATTGGCGCAAGAAGTTGCGCCGAGTAATATTAAAGTAAATTGCATTGCTTGCGGTGTGATTCAAACACCTATGTTAAATTGCTATGATGAACAAGTATTACAGCAACTCGCACAAGAAACGCCTTTAGGACGGCTCGGCACACCAGAAGATATTGCACAGACAGCTATTTTCTTGTGCAGTGAAAAAGCCAGTTTTATTACAGGGCAAATTATCGGTGTAAATGGCGGATTTGTAATTTAAAAAAAGGTGGCAGGATACTTTGACTTCTTTAGGAAGTCGGAGAGGAATGCCACCAAGTTTTTTTTGAAGAATATTGACAAATTATTAAAAATATAATATAATAAATAATAAGATATATTTTTAAATGCCAAACAAGTTTATTAAATTTATAAAAT
Source organism: uncultured Ruminococcus sp. (assembly GCA_947174085.1). Classification (GTDB taxonomy): domain Bacteria; phylum Bacillota; class Clostridia; order Oscillospirales; family Ruminococcaceae; genus UBA3855. The sequence continues at coordinate 333 of CAMWHN010000021.1, read as the reverse complement.
TGGAGGAGTTGTTATGACACGAGAAGAATTAATCTATTTCAGCCGTCAATTTGCGAATATGTTCGGCATGCCTGTCCGGCTTTATTATCAGCATGAAAAAATTTATTTTTATACACCAGTTAATATTGAAATTGACCCTATTGTACTCTCTGAGAAAGATATTATTAAAAAAAATGAAGAAATTAGTTATTATGTTTATCAGGATTCTTGGTATTATGGAATTATTAATCATGGGGCATATCAATTTGTTGCCGGACCCGTCAGCGAATTAAAATTATCAGATAATGAATTGAAAAAATTAGGATTTTCGCTTAAAATACCAGAAAATAATCT
>CAMWHN010000020.1 GCA_947174085.1 uncultured Ruminococcus sp. | reverse complement strand
AAATATTTCATTATCTTATTTTTAATTCTCGAAGTCCTTGTGTATAATGCACCTAAAGTCAGATTTTTTCTTTTGCTAGTTTTCTTTTATCTGCACCAAACAGATATTCTTCCATCAATTGGCGTTCTTTCTCGTCCAGAACATCCAATACACTGCGTTCAAATAGATTTTCGGAGAGTTGTTCTGACATGGTATCTATATCCACTTTCTTTCTCTGATAGACCTTTATTTCCTTATCTGCTACAGAATACAGCCATGGATGAATATCTTTTGACATATTCAAAGTGTTCACTTTCTTATACAAGACTAGCATAACTTCCTGTGTACAGTCCTCTGCTGCATGGAAATCACCACACAGCCGATTCTGCGATGACAGAAACTCTAAGGAGTGAATATTTGAAAAAGGAGACAGGAATCCAAAGCTTACAATAGAAGAACAGTTTTTGATGACCTTGAAATATCTTCTTCAATATGTCACACAGAAAAAGTTGATATACGAATTTGAAGTTGGCGAAGCGACAGTACATGATACGATTGTATGGGTGCAAAGCACGCTTGTAAAGGACAAAAAGTTCAGATTACCGATTAAAAAGGCATGCTTAAAGATGAAAATATGGAGGTTGTTCTTGTCTATGTAACAGAATGTTCGATAGAATACCCTGAAAAAAACAGAAAAAGTGGAATTATTAATTTTGAATCTACGATTTAGTTTCTGAGGAGAACTATTATATTTAGTGTTATGCATTACTGAATGACTTTGTTCTTGATTCATTATACCATTGGTTTTGTTTTTTTGCAAAAGATATTATTTTGTGATATATGCACCATCAAAGGTTTACTCTGGCTTTTTTATTTTCAAATAATAGTCTTTCTTATACTCCAACACCTAAAAGCCTATATTTTCACACCCCATTGGATATTATTTTTCTTTTCAACATGATGTATAATAATAGCTGGAAGGAAGGGTGCATCACTATGGACATTGTAAAAACGTGAGTTCGACAGAAAAAATCAGTCAAGTAGGCATAAAAAGCTCTCCTGCATATTAGACTCAGAAAAGATAGAGGGCTTTTTAGGCAGAAAAGAGTAAGCTGCCAGAGCAGAAATAAGATTGACAAGGAAATTGGTTACACTGCGATGTCTGGAATGCTCTATATCACAGATGTTTTTCAGAAAATCATTAACTGATTCAATAACAGCACGTTTGCGGAACATAAGTTTGTCGTGTAAATCCATCAGCTTGTTTTTCATATTTTTCTTTGCTCTGGTAACAAGCGTAATATCTTTTTCCAGAAGCTTTTCAAACAGCTTCTGAGAAATATAGCCTCTGTCAGCAAACAGTTTCCCAAATATTTCTTTAGTCAGTGAATCCATCACAGCTTCGTTTCTGTCATCCACATTGCCCGAAGTAAGGCAGAAAGACAGAATCTCACCTTTATCGTTGATAATCAGATGCAGTTTGAAACCATAGAACCAGCCCATGGAACTTTTTCCTGTTTTTGCGTATTCGCTGAAAACACGATGATTATGTATTCTGTGATTATCACATACTTTCAACGGAGTAGAGTCAACAAAAGATATTCCCGAACACTTGCCAAAACGGGCTTTTATAGTGTATAATACAAGTGGGACAAGTGCGAACTGCATAATTTCTACAAATCGATTGTAACTTACGAGGTCAGGAAAATCCTTTCTCTGGTGTACCATTACATGCTTCGTATCATACCATTTAAATGTCTTATATCCAGACAGATGATACATAATCAGTATTGTCATAATTTCACTCAATGACATTTTTGTTCGGGGTATAACCTCTTCTTTATCTATCAATAGTTTGTTTCTGCAATACTCCTCATATGCCTTGCAAAAATCATCTGTATCACAAAAAAATTGCTATTTGTTCCATAGAAAAAACCGCCTTTCTGTTTTTTTTGAGTCTGTAGTTATTCTCATTATAACAGATTTCAGCGGTTTTTTCTATCTTTTTTCATCGAACTCACGTTGTAAAAAGAATCCGAGAAATACGCACATCAAAGGCACTAACGATGTATCGTCTCACACAGGTAACTGGAATTTTAGGACATCATATCAAAGGCATCGAAGAAGGAACACAACAGCCTACAATTGATACTCTGTAAAAACTGCTTGTTCCATTAGGCATCAGCATGGAAGAGCTGTTTAGTGACGGAGCTGACTCTACCTATCTTACTGAGAAAGAACGTATCCTGATTGAGAATTTTCGCACACTAAATCAGGAAAAAGCAGATACGTTTCTCCTGCTTAGCAGTATGTTGAATAAATAGTATCAATTGTTTTATGTAATGTATTAATAATTAACTATAATTTCCTACCCCTTTGAAGGCACTTGCGCACACTTAAGACGCAAAAGAAAAAGCAAGAAGTTCAGGCAAACGTTTGCGCTTAGAATTAGCGCAAAAGGAAGGTATATCAGCAAGAATATCATCAGACAAAGAGAAACAAAGAGACTGAGCAACCAAAAAAGATACAATGCAGAACAAAACTGACAGTTCATTCCATAAAGAAAGTTTTGAATCATCGATTTTAATCCTGTGAGGGAAAAAAACGACCTTTTTTGGATAAGGTTTCACATATAATCGCAATCAAAAGTTTACCGTAAAACCAGGCTTTTACAGACTTTTCTTTTCTTGCTGTAAATTCTCTTCCGCCAAAAATAGATTTAAAGCGCTTGAAAACAAGTTCTATCTGCCATCTCATGCGATAAAGTTCCAATATCTGCACCGTTGAAAATTTATCATCAATAGACGTTACAGCAACAACGAAATGGCTCCATACTGTCTGTAATTCACTCAGCGGTCTTCTGTTGTGATTGGATTTCTTCATATGACGTTCACTTTTTCTGACATCTTCGTCTGATTTTGCTGTTGCACATACACGGACAGGAATCATCTCCTTTCCGCTTTTTATGAAAAGATTTACATCAATTTTTCTTCCGGGTGTATAGTCCTTTTTCAACTCTTCTGTAAAATCAAATTTTGTTCCATCTTCTCTGTAAAGATTGAAGCTGTTGGAACGCATACGGATGACATAATCTCCTTTATTCTCAATCACATGTTTTATTTCGGTTATTGAACAATATCCACGGTCTGCAACTATTATATCATTTTTTTTGATTTGTGTATAACGTGTAAGTGTTTCTCCTTCAGAAGCTTTTGTGAAGTACATTTCTGTTGTATTCATTGTAAACAGATTCATCATGTAATGAAATCTGAAATCCGCTCCTCTGCTTCCGTTGCAGGAATAATCACTGGCATCAACTACATTTACTCTATCTCCTTTGAGATATTCAGGTGGTTCAACAATAAATCCTTCTTGTCGGCTCAGGTTCTCACACAGCCATTTCAGCCAGTCCGCACTGTTTACTATTCTCTTTTCTACTGCTGTCTTATTGAGTCCTTCCTGATTTTCTGATATTTGCGTTAATGCAGATGTCAGACCGTAACTTCCTCCTTGTGTCTGATACAGAAAATTCAGTCTCAATAATTCTTCTGGTGTTTTGATGTTTCTTCCCCTTATCAATGCCTTTTTTGTTTTGGCTGCTTCTTTCCAGCCCTCCGGCATAATTTCAAGGATTTTTTCCATATTTTTGTTGCTTTCTTCCATTCTTATATTATAACACTTCTTTTAAGTGTGCGCAAGTGCCTTTGAAGGTGCAGGAGATTTCTTCTTTAACAACTTTCAAATTATAAAGATTCTTATTCGTCATATATTATAGAATATAGTTGCTTTAAAGCCAACTCCTAAATGATATAATTTCTATAACAGGGAACTGAAGGGAGCAATGATATGTACGACTTCGGATTATTATTGAAACAGCTTAGAAAGAACAAAGGCTTGACTCAACAGCAGCTGGCTGAAAAAATTAACAGAAATAAAACAGTTATCAGCAAATATGAAAATAACCTTCTTGCACCTACACTTGAAACATTGATACAGTTTTCAGTTATATTTAATGTATCACTGGATTACCTTGCTGGACTTCATGTGAATAAGTCGGCTTCACTGGTTCACTGGATGGACTAAATGAAAATCAGGAGCAAATTATTCTTGCACTGGTACAGGAATTCAAATCAGAAATAAATCTGAATATCAAAGGCTTATCTGGTCATCAATTAGAGCTGATAAATGAAATTATAAAAGAACTCATATAAAACCAAAACTTCCAAACAGATTTATATCTGTTCGGAAGTCATGTGTACTATGTATACTCCTTCAATTATGCATTCGTTTTAGTGTTTTCAGATACTCTTTCTGTTCATCGCTGATATGATAGCTTTCCCTTGCCTTTTGAATCGTCTTGTTATGTGTCCATGTATCCAGATGATTTTCCTCAATGATTCTGACAGCAGCATCATACTGTTTTGCAAGTGCCGTTGCAAAATACCATGCTCTCATCATGTTGACATAGTATTCTTTGCTCTGAACCCCTGTGACCAGATTCAGATATTCCAGTTTGAAATACTCATCTAGATACCATCGCATCAGCATACCAATACCGAAACGAATTGTATATGTCTTATCTGAAACAATCCATTTTCTGACTTCTTCTATCAGTCTATCTGGATATTTTCTGAAAACTTTTGGTCTGAGCTGGTCACATGTCGCCCAGTTATCGACATAAGGCAGAAAACTTGTCAGTTCTGCTATGGCTTTATCATAGTCTTTCATCTCCGAAATCAAGAATGCATGGAGCTGATTTTCCTCAAAATACTGATGCGGCAGAGTTTTAAAAAATGCAGATACTTTCTCTGATTTCGCCAGTTCTTTGGCAAATTTGCGAAGTTCTGGCGTTCTGACACCAATGATAAAATCTTTGTCAATATTCGGAATCAATTTTGCATTGAAATTCCTATATTCCATGTCCTGCAGTGAAAGCAGTTTTTTCTGAATTGTCATAATATAAATGCACTCCCTCTTTATATTTCAGCAAATCGGCAACACAGAAGAAATATTTTCTTTCTTCTGCAATAAATAAAATGATGCATACTGCATACGTTCAGCTTGTTTCTGCATTAATTTCTGATGCAAACTTTCCTGATGTGTCAATACAAACATCTGACAGATTGTATGATTCTGACCACACAGTTCTGTCATTTCCAGAATCATTTGTGTGACAACAGAAGTTGTTTTGCTGTCGAGTCCGCTGACAGGGTCATCTAGCACAATAATTTTATCCTGATTCCGGTCAGGATTTTTCTCATACGCTAATTGACAGAAATAGATAAAAGCAAGAAATTTTTGCTCCCCTTCGCTAAGATTTTCAGCAATACTTTCATCAGAGCGGATAATTTGACAGCTATTCTGATTCTGTGGGTGTTTCCGGATATAAAAGCCTTGAAATCCTGTATGTTTCAGAAACTGATTCATCTTGTCTATTGTAGATTCTGTATTCATCATCTGACTATTCAGCACAGAAATCTGAATGGATAAGCCATTTATTTGTCTTTGATAATCTGTTGACTGGGCTTGCAGAAACTGCATTTCCTGACGGAGATAGTTAGATTTATTATGATAAGCAATGACATCCTGCTGTAACAGAAAAGCAATATGATTCCAGATTATCTCATGACATTCTCTCCGTTTTTGGCTCTGTTGTGATACAATTTGATTATTTTGGTAAATAGCTTGATTGATTGTATGAATTTCTTTATTGATTTCTTTCATGACAGACTGTACAGATTCCAGTTCAGCCGGAACAGAAGGATTTTCTATCTTATTTTGAATGATTTGCAGATTTCGTTTGATTTGTTGTTTCAGCAAATTCATTCGGTTCAGATAGATTTTATTATCTGCCTTTGGAAAACGTTCTTTCAGATTTTCCTGTAAAGGAATATATAATTGATTCGCTTTCTGACGATAAATTTCATATATTTGCTTTAACTTCTGGATTTTCTGCTGATACTGTTCATCAAAACAGACAGTGAGCTGAGATTCAAAATCATCTGAAAGTTTCTGCTGACAGTATGGGCAGACCTCACCTGCTGATATTGAAAATTTTTCATGTCCATGCTTTACCCAATCAACCGCCTGAATGGCTTTCATAAACTGCGAAAATACACTGTCTGAACTGCTGACAATCGACTCAGATAAAAGATCCAGACCAGAAATCTTTTCAAATACTGATATATCCGAAATATCCTGATAAAATCGATAAATCCGTGCAGTTTCATCAAAAGCAGTCTGATAAAATTCTGAAATATCATTCAGATTATATGGCTTTCCCGCTCCATATTTCAGAACAGTATTAGCGAATTTAATTTTTGTTCTTGCACCTTTCTGTGTTTTTTCAAATTTCTGACGAATATCTTTTGCTTGTTTCCAGCATACTTCCTGGAAATCATGAAATAATAATTCTTGTTTCTTATGGACAGTTTCCAACTCTGAAATTGTCTGGGAAAGTGCTGCTTCCATTCTTGTTCTCTGTGATTCCAGATTTCTTAATTTTTTCTGCAATTCGGCATTCTGCTGACTGACTGTAAAAATCCCAGGCAGATTTGCATATTGCTGAATATTTTGCTGTACAAACTCCTGACAGTATACCAGAATTTCATAATCAGCAGCAGATTTTCCAGCTCTGAATTTCAAAGTTTCGGCTTTCCAGATAGTTTCTGCAATGGTAGATTTTCCAGTTCCGTTATCCCCATAGATGAAATTCAGACGGGTTGGCATGAATTTTTCTTGATGAAATACCGCAGTATTCAGCAAAATTTCTGTGATTTCTGATATTTCTTTCATGATAGCCTCCTGAAATACAAATCCGGCAGAAGAACAGCGGATTCTTCTGTATCTTCTTTTCCTTTCCATGCAATGATAAAATGTACTTCCGCACGGAATGGCTGATAACCCTGTCTGATAAGATTCTGTATTTTTTCCTGAAATTTATTGGAAAATTGCAGTAACGGAATAAACTGATGCTGATGATAGATTCCAAGATACTTTCCCTGCCATGCGAGCAGTTTTCCACTCTGCATAGATAAAATTATTCTCTTTTTGTCTTTAAAGAAATCAAGCCATACATCACGCATAGAAAGCTGAATTGTCAGAAATTCTGGTTTTTGATAAACAGTCATATTTTGACAGAATTCAATATCATCAGAAATAAAACTATCCATAAGATTTTGATTATAATGTATATGCAGATTCTTTTTTGCTCTGGTCATAGCAACATAGAGTGTTCTTTTTTCTTCGTCGGCGTGTATATGATAATCATCCAGCATAATATAAACACTGTCGAATTCCCTGCCCTTCGCTTTATGCATTGTTGAAACGATAACCGCTCCCTGTTCTAGTTGACAGAAATCCTCTAACCGAGATTCATGCAGAAAACAAGTTAAATCAGAAATATAATATCTTTCGTTTGCATTTTCAAATGTTTCAAGAATTTCAAGAATCACAGGTAGATTTTTACTTGCTGAATAACAATTTTTCAGTTCTTCTTTTGCAGAATCCCAGAGTGTTTTTGAAATAATAGGAGAATTTCGCTTCTGTTCCAGTATTTTCAGAAAATACCGAATTTCAGCGATATGATAAATATCAAAGCCTTCGTTGCTCTGAATCAGTCTTGCAGGAATATTTTTTTGTATGAGAATGCCCATAATACACAAAGCCTGCTGATTCGTTCCGGTCAGAATACAAGTTGTCCCCTGTCTGGATTCCAGCATATCCATCACAACAGCAGATTCCAGATTCCTGCTTTGATACTGAATTAATTTTACAATTCCTTTGGATTTGCTGACAGCAAGAACAGGCTGATTCTTCATGCGATTTGAGAGTGTTTTCACAAATGAATTGGCAAACTCAATAATTTTCCAGTCACTCCGATAATTATCAAGCAAATCATACTGTACAGCATGATAATTCTGCACCAAAGAATAAAAGTACTTTGAGTTTGAACCTCTGAACTGATAAATATTCTGATCATCATCACCAACAGCAATCACATGAATGTCTTCATTTATTTTCATTAACGCTTCAATTAAGGCAAATTCGTTTACGTCCATATCTTGCGCTTCGTCAATGACAAGTACTGTCTTGGCAATTTGATTCGGTTCAACCTCTCCGCTTTTTATCATTTCGACAGCATTCTTGACAATATTTTCAGAGTCTTGAATATTTCCGATTTTTCCTAGCAAATCAAAACAATAAGAATGGAATGTCTTGATTTCGACAAATGGCACAGCATTTCCAATCAATTCTTTTAGACGATTTCTGAATTCTGTTGCAGCAGCTCTGGAAAAAGTCAGCATCAGGAGCTGTTCATGCTTGACATCTTCCAGCAGTAACAATGATGCTAATTTATGAACAAGGACTTTTGTTTTTCCGCTTCCGGGAGCAGCCGAAACGACAATACAAGAAGAAGTATTATCCTCGATAATTTTCTTTTGCGATTTTGAAAGTCCATCAAAAAGCTGGTGATATTTTGCAGGGGTCATATTTAATTCAATTTCTTTTTCCCTATCACCTGCGAAATATTTATGAATGAATTTTCGATAATCCATCTGAAAATAATCATTAACGAACTGCAAAGCCTGCTGATAATCTTTTGTTATCATATTGGCATATTCTCCCACAATATGAATCTGCTGAATTCGCTGCTGATAGAATTCATTCAACTGTGCATAATCTTCCTTTTTGTATCTGATTCTATTATCCAGCACAAGCCGTTGAAGTTCCATACCACCATAAAACACCAAAAATCCGCCTTCCAATTTCATAGAGCCAATTTTAGACAGATATAACAACGCCTCTTCAATATCATCAGCCTGAATTTTTTCAGGATGATTCCTGTGATAGGCATTTTGCAATTCCAGAACGGAGAATAAAACCTGTATTTCTTCTTTATCCGTCTGAATTTCTTGACTTCTCCTGAACAGAATTTCTACAATCAATTCTGCAACAGAAAAGCAAAGCATTCGTTTCTTTCTGACAACATTCGTTTCTTTTTTCGGCTGTATATAAATTCGATTTGATACAGCATCTTGTTTTTTCAGGATATAGCCTCGAATCGTCCAATAATAGAAAATTGTCTGAATTGCTTTCACAGTAGAAAATTTTATACCACAAGAAAGTGCATTTTCATTGAGTTCTTTCAGATTGAAAACAGTTTCCTCTTCCGGAAAGATAGTCAACAAAAATTTTTCCAGAGCTATATATTTTTGCAGAATTTTCTGAGATTTATTTTTCTGTTCATTCCGGCGGATATAAGCAGTCAAATCTTTAGAATCTGCAAGAATATTTTCTTCACGCAGTCTTTGAATGATTTGAATGATTTCTTTCTTTTCCAGTCCCAATAAATCAGCAAGATAATCTATACGAGATTCAGCATCTGTATTGCCAGCATTGGCAATACTTCGACTTGAAATCAGGGATTTGATGATTCTTTTGGCATTCATACGTTCGTTATCATCCAGAAATCTTTCAGAATTATCAATTCTGTTTGCAGCTTTGGTCATATTTGGAGTCAGAATGCTTGTTGCATAGACTCTTGGAACATTCTTTCCACGTTTGACATATCCGGCATTTTCAAGAGCCTGTATCGCTGATTTGACACGTGTTTCCATATCTGAACCAGTATCATCCCAACCGGCTTGACGAGCAATTTCAAGAGGGGAACAGTATAGCATTTTTTCTCTGGTCATGTTCTTAATTGCTGTCCAGACCTGCTGAATTTCTCTAATGCTCAATTTTGTTTGATTTAATAGCATAAAATGCTTGTCTAAGTCGCTGTCATGATATAATACATAGCATTCTGCCTGAAGATTCTGGTCACGTCCGGCACGTCCTGCTTCCTGAACATAATTTTCAAGTGAATCAGAAATATCATAATGAATCACCAGCTTGACATTAGATTTATCTACACCCATGCCAAATGCTGATGTAGCAACAATGACTTGAATTTCATCATTAATGAAAGCATTCTGATTTTCCTGTTTGATGGCACTTTCCATTTTTCCGTTGAAAGGTTTTGCCTTGATACCATCTTGTGAGAGTTTTTCAGCTAATTCATAAGTGCGTTTTGTTCTTGAAACATAGACAATTGTTGGACATTTTTTCATTTCAATCATATTCCGCATAGTTGTATATTTCTGGTCATCAGAATCCATGTGCAGAACTTCATAACGCAAATTCTGTCTTGTAGAATCTGTGGCGAAAAGTTGTAATTCAAGATTTAATTTTTTCTTGAAGTAATCCTTAATATCGCTGATAACTTTCTGTTTAGCGGTTGCTGTAAAGCAAGATACTGGAATTTGACAGCCGTTTCCTTTTTTCTCCTGCAATTCTCGAATGAAATCCCCAATATACAAATAATCTACTCGAAAATCCTGTCCCCACGCTGAAAAACAATGTGCTTCATCAATAACAAATCTTGCAATATTTCGGGATAAAAATAATCTTTCAATCGTTTTGGAACGCAGAGACTCCGGCGAAATATATAAAACAGATGCTATTCCATTGGCGACACGTTCAAGAGCTTCGGCACGTTCAATGGGACTTAACAAACCATTAATTGTAACTGCTTCGGCAATATTACGTTTTTCGAGATTATCCACTTGATCTTTCATAAGTGACTGCAAAGGCGAAATCACGATTGTTAAGGCTCTTGAAAATTCTCCTGCCATGAGGGCAGGAATCTGAAACGTCAAGGATTTTCCGCCTCCTGTTGGGAATACTGCTAACAACGATTCATTCTGAACAGCGGCATTGACAGCATTTTCCTGTAAAGGTTCGCCATGATATTTCCGGAAATCTTCATAGCCGAAAATTTCTTTCAAGTATTTTTTTGCATTGAATTTTTCCATACAATAACGGCATTTTCCACAGGGATTACTTCTCAATTGTCTCATGATAGGCTCAATTCTGGGATAATTGATATGTACCCAATAGGGAATAATTGAATACTTGTCAGTCGCTGTAATCAATGCCAGACAATAAGCCAGTTCTATGGGATTTTCCTGAATCACCAGTTTAATATCTGCATTCTGACAAATCTGATTTTTAAAAAATTCCTGAATTTCTTCTGCAATATTGATATCAGGATAAATATTCAGATATTTCCAGAATCCTTTGAATTCCTCTTTTTCTGCCAGTAAACAGGCATAAATATTTCTGAGTTTTTCATCAAGATTCTGAAAAGCATTAATTTCATCAAAGAAAAGCTGTTTTGTTTTTTTTGCATCATTCAACGGATTGTTGAGCTCATCCGTTTGGAGTTTATCATCTTTCAGCAGTTTATGATATGGACGATTCGGAAATAAAAGCGGCGAGAGTGTTAGTGTATCTATCACATTACTGCCATCCGGATGATAAATATAATTCCAGTCATGTTTCAGAATGTTATGTCCGCATATGAACTGATAGCTCTGTATGAAAGTATCAAATTCATATATATTTTCTGTATGCAGTGTTTTATCAGAATCCGTAACTGCTCCATAATCCAGAACTTTCTTTGTTTTTGGATTGATTTCTATATCAATAAAAACTATATTTGAAGACTTTTCCATGCTGTACCCATCTCACTTTCAGATAAATGATACTTACAGTATATCACAATTACAAATAAAATACAATATTTTCTCACATTTTTCTCTGAATGTTTGTAATATTCTCCTTTAGTTAATCTGCACTTGAAAGAAGATGAACCGTATTTTCATCTTTCATGTCTCGACAGAACTGGTCAAGAACTTTCTGAAACACTGTTTGTTCAGGAGCAATTTCAGAAAATAATGTCATACATGACCTAAGCTTATAGGCATCTATTAAGCCAAATACTGACACAGGGTCATCTGTTTCAAGTTGAAGCAGAATGTCTGTAATTTCAAGCAGTCTCACACCAAGTACAGGATGGGATGTGTCAGAAATGCCTGTGTTTGGTTTATGTTTTGCAGTACATAGAATTCTGTGACAGTATTAACTGTTAATTCCTTAATTTGTGGGAAGGTATACCAAATCCGTTGTATCTTCCAGGAAAAACAGCGTATGTGTAAAAATACTATGGAGAAACCAATCCGTTTCTGTGTGCCGGCAAGGGTTAGCTGCCCCTTGGAAGAATAGACATATCCTCTGAAGTCACGCCGGACTATCTGCGCCAAAAGGATCATGAAGCGCAGCTTTTCAGAAAGATCCCTGTCACAATCGATGCTCCAACAATCATGATCAATCCGATGGTATGTGATACAGAGGCCAAGTAGCTGACAGTCATTATCCATCCGAAGCATTTTCCGTCAAGCGATTTCACATACGTCGTAAGGATTGCTGATACGAACCAGTCTTTATACAGCTAGTCAGCGGTCATGATACTGAGTCACTCCGCTTCACAGCCCTCTATCTGTATGAGCAGAATAATCAAATCATTTTTCACATCTTCAGTGTGACAGTTTTAATAGAGTTATACAGCACAAACCATGCATATTGCAGCATTGTACCGACTCCACCGCTGTGGTCTCCGTATTTTTTGCAGAGTTATGTTCATCTGCAAATGCACTGCCTCTTCCTAAAAATCTGATCATTGTAAATCCTTCCTTTCTTTGATATCACTACCATCTACTATTATCACAAAGAAAAATGTAATAGTAGGAAATTTTTTCATTAAAAATCAGATGAATGGGAAATTTCATTGTAATTTTACAAGTTTAATGGTATAATAATTTATATACTTCTCAAAGGAGAGAGTCAAATGGACATAATTGGACATAACAATAAAACGCAATACTATTCATCCCCCGGATTGGTATAATCTGGATGAAATACAGGGATTTCAAAATTGCCAAATTCGTTCAGTAATACAGAACAGAATTGGGATTAATTAAAAGCTTTATTCATCTATAACACACAAGACGTAGCAAAACAGCAACAATCTATCAATTATATATTCAAATCAAATAAGACATCAAATTAGAAAAAAATATGATGCGGATAGAAAGGATTTCTCCAGCACATCTTCTGGGGTGTGCGTTTTTGTACGGAGTGCAAAAACGTGAGGTGCTCTGCCCCTGACGAGGGAGCTGAGGAACGTCAGGTTCCCCAGTATGAAGCACGAGGCACGAGTGCTTCATTACACCTAAACATTTAATACAGAAAAGCAGCACCCAGAAGTAATTGGCTCCGGAGTAATCGGTTCATGGGCAGTTTTTATCTTTGTTACTGCTTTCCGAATGTTTTTTCTTTGATGTACAGTTCCACGGATTCTTCTGGAATCTTCCAGACCTTTCCAATTTTAAAGGCTTTCAGCTCTCTGGATTCCAGCAGCTTATAAGCTGTATTTCTGCCAATACTGAGTCTTTTCATCAGTTCTTCAATTGTAATCAACTTCATGACAATTCCTCCAATCTTTACAAAGCAGACCCGTATGAAAGTACTATCTTCCATACGGGTCATTCCATTACTTACAAAATATCATTTATTTCAGGCAGATTCCCTGATATACGCTCTGAGGATTTTCAGCAGCAGGTCTTCTCTTCTTGCTTTTAGCCAGATATGGAAATTCTGCGGAAAAGCATCTTGAAAAATATTCGCTATTCTCTATAGGAAATGTGTTATTCGCTGCTGTAAACATCTGATATGCCTGGAACAAATCCTCTGTAAATACATAGTTCTGTGGATGATTCGTAATATTGCAGCAGTTCATGACGAAATACTGGATACTGCCCCTGCAATCGCTTCTGAGATCATTTGTCGGAACATAAGTATCATACCAGCTGCCTGTTCCACTGAATACATAATTTCTTCCACGCAGATTCAGGTACGCATTGATTAACAGGTTGACAATTGCACTCCGTTCTGGTTCCAGCGTCGCTTTCAGCACTTCCTTATTTACCTGTTCATCTGTAATACGATGACAGAACGGAAGAACAATTTTTCTTGCAGTGAAGGCAATATCTTCTTCATAGGGACGGATATCAAAGTTGGAACCCAGCATTAGATGTGTCCGGCTCTCAAAGTTGACATTACCGTTCTGATATTTGACTTCACTTGCAATCATATCGCCACCTGAAATTTGCTTGATTGCAGAAGTTGCTACCGGATTCAGCGGAGCTGACGGCATATCCATACACATACACAGACTCTTGTTAAATATTTTAATATTGGAGAACTGCTTTCCGAATTCATCCGGCATCATCACAACTACGCTTTCCGGATTCAATAAACTTCTGATATAGTCTGCGATAAAGGACTTACCTGAATTTGTAACACCTGTCAGACAGAAAATTGTTTTGATATAGTCATTTGTCAGACATGTGCCCAGAGCCTCCAGAATACGGTCTGCAAGTGTCTGTTCACCGCAGGCATAGCTCATGATAAGATGCCAGAAATTAGGACAGTCCATCGCATACCAGTTCCAGTCCGCATCCACCATAGAAGTGATGAAGAGATCGGATGTAAATGGAAGCAGCATCATACTTTGCAAATTCAGAATGCCGTTTCGGAAAGCAATCAGATTACGCAAATCTGGAAGAACCGGGATATTCTGACATGTCTGGTTTATCTCAGCTAATAAAGCTTTTACAAATGAAGGTGTGCAGTAGAATTCCTTCACAAAACCCGGAATTGTCTCGCATAATTCCCGCAGATACATTTCCAGTTGCTGGACTCCTGCATATATGAGGAATATCCTGCCATTATAGGCGAAAGTCCATCTTTGATGACGTACAATCAGATGAAGCTGCTGTGTCAAAATCATTCCGATCGTTCTGATAAATCTCTGTACATCTCCTTTTGAATGAAGAGAGTTCAGTTCCTCTCTGGCAGCATTCAGGCTTGCTCTGAACATATTACATACTTCCGGGGATGCAGCATAATTGGTAATATATCCTGGATAATCAACTGCCATAGGATCAGCAGGATAAAGGCTTGCACCCTGTTGCTGAAATGCAAATGCTGCATTAGCATTCTCTTCCTGATCAGTCAGTACAAATGGTGAGGGAAGATGATAGAGCATAAAGACACGTCCTTTCTTAGAAATATAATTCCCAATGCGTATCTGTTCATTGGGTTTACTTATTTGTTGTCAGGATAATATTTAATGATGTATTTTTTGTTATTTGCTGTTATGTTTCATTCAGTATATCAGAACATAAGAGAACTGTCATCATACATTCCAGAGGATAGAATATCCGGAACATGATTTGCTGTTCCACGTTCCAGTGTTTTTCAGAAACTAAAAAAATTACTGCTCTTGCTCTATAGAAAGACTTTTCAAAAATTGCTGGAACATGGAACACATACAGTGTTCTCTGTCTCTTATGAAGCACTCGTACCTCGTGCTTCATACTGGGGAACCTGACGTTCCCCAGACCCCTCGCCAGGGGCAAAGCCCCTCACGTTTTTGCACTCCGCTGTGCTCCGTACAAAAACGCACACCCCGGAAGGTATGCTGGCAAAATCCTTTCTATCCGTGTCATATTGTCTTCTGATTTCATGTCTTATTCGATTTGAATCAAACTCAGAAAAAAGTGAATTTTTTTGAAAACATACGCTTTCAAAGTAAGAGAGTCCTCCCCAAACCTGCTGTGCCAGCTCATACAGAAATATACTATTAGTAATTAATTTGTTGTAATCGCATCTGACTTTTTTCCCTTCCGGCTTCGCTGTGTTTCCGACCGTATCAAATGACACTGTATATTTTTTCATGACAAATCGCTCCTTGTATGCAGATTTCAGCTATAAAAATTTGCTTCTATAAAAGAAAATGACATCCTTGTCAAAGACAAAACTATTAAATTATTTTATAGATATTTTTAGATGACCACGGCTGAATTCAAAGAGGAGTGCTTTCATAACCAGAACATTGGATTCAGCCTGAAGCACAATGGCACTGCCAACTGCCTTGTATTTCTTTTCCTCGTGTCAGCTCCTGAATTTTCTGAGGCACCCCCGAGGACAGTGCTCCGGGAAAATTTTTTGTCTGACAGAGAGTGCGTGAAATTTTTGAATCTTTCTATTTTTCACTCCTTTTTTAAATTTAGGATTTAAGAATTTGTAATTTTCAAGGAAAACGCAATTTTTTAGAAAATGATTTGAAAGAAAGAGTGAAAAACTGTTCAGGAAAAATAATTATTCTGAATATTCAGAAGAAAGGTAATAAAATGACCCTGAGGTTCTGGCCACATTATCTCGCTCA
>CAMWHN010000019.1 GCA_947174085.1 uncultured Ruminococcus sp. | reverse complement strand
ATTGAATTATATTTGAAAGGGGTGATATTATGCAGGAAGATGAAGTAATTTTAGAAATTCCAGAACAATCTGAAACAGAAGACGGCGAATTAGAATGGCAACCGCCTGTTTTGAAAAAAGCAGAAGTATCAGAAAAAAAACAGTTCCAAAATTGCGCAGATGTATTTTTTATGCAATATATTACTTGTATTTTAATTTTAACGGCATTATTTGCAATTAGAATTTATGATGAAAGTATTTTCCAGAATACTGTGAATTTATTTGAAAATTATTCACATGCGCCGTCAGAATTTTGGATAGAAGCGTTAATTA
This sequence comes from uncultured Ruminococcus sp., assembly GCA_947174085.1. Lineage (GTDB taxonomy): Bacteria > Bacillota > Clostridia > Oscillospirales > Ruminococcaceae > UBA3855. The sequence continues at coordinate 15,959 of CAMWHN010000019.1, read as the reverse complement.
ATTGGGTGAAAAATTTGTGGAACTGAAATTAAAAAATTGTAAAATTATCATAGATTTTGGATTTCCGGCAATGTTAGCACTGGTATTTTTACAATCTGAAAATGATTTTATGCGTAAAATATTACTGGTTTGTATGATACATGAATTAGGACATGGCTTTGTTATGTGTTGCACTGGCGCAGGCGTGAGAGAAATTAAATTACATGCAACTGGAATGCAAATGCTGACAAATACTTGTTTATTAAGCACTGGACAAGCTGTTTGTATTTATATTAGTGGTCCTGTGTTAAATTTAATATTTGCGTTTTTATTCTGGAATATAAATCTTGAAATAGCTATGTTACATGCTAGTATGGGAATATTTAATTTATTGCCTTATCGAGTGTTAGACGGTGGCGCAATGCTTCGATGTGTATTTTCACATAAAGCAGAATTTTTAAAAATAATCAGTATTTTTTGTAGTTTATTATCTGTTATGATAATTTTAATAAGCTATTATTATCAAATAAAAAATCCTGTGATATATCTCATGGCAATGTATCTTGTAATTTCAGAGTTTTATTATTGACAAATAATTTTTTTTATGATAAAATATAAGACAGTTTATAAATTATGAGGGTGTTTTTATGTCAAAAAATAAAATAGAGCCGTTTTTGTTAGACGTGCAGAAGCCGTCACGCTATACAGGTGGTGAAGTTGGCGAAATTATAAAAAATAAATCTAAAATTGATGTGCGATTTGCATTTTGTTTTCCAGATATTTATGATATTGGTATGTCGCATTTGGGTATGAAAATTTTATATTCTCTTACGAATCAGTATGAAAATTATTGGTGTGAACGTGTATTTGCGCCATGGGTAGATATGGAAAATATTATGCGCAGAGAACATATTTTACTTTATGCGCTTGAAAGTGGCGACCCTGTAAAAGATTTTGATTTTATTGGCTTTACACTACAATATGAAATGTCTTATACAAATATTTTAAATATGCTGGATTTAGCAGGTGTTCCAGTATTACAGAAAGACCGTGGCGAACAGCTTGCGCCTTTGGTAATTGCCGGAGGTCCTTGCGCTTGTAACCCTGAACCGTTAGCAGATTTTTTTGATTTGTTTATTCTGGGTGAGGGCGAAGAAGTAAATTTAGAATTACTGGATTTATATAAAAATATGAAAGATTCTGGTGCAACAAGGTCTGAATTTTTAAAAAAAGCTTGTCAAATAGAAGGCATTTATGTGCCGTCACTTTATGAAGTAAATTATCATGAAGATGGTACTGTAAAAGAAATTTTGCCACATGAGAATGCGCCGAAAATAATAAAAAAACGGATAATAAAAAATCTGAATCAATGCTATTATCCAGAACAAATAGTTATTCCATTTATAGAGCCAATTCATGATAGAATTTCCATTGAAGTTCTGAGAGGTTGTATTCGTGGGTGTAGATTTTGTCAAGCCGGTTTTTTATACAGACCGTTTCGGGAAAAATCAGCAGAATTAATTTGTCAACAAGGGATTGCACTCTGTAAAAATTCCGGCTATGATGAATTGTCTTTATCTTCGTTAAGTACAAGCGACCACTCGCAAATGGAAAAAATTCTTGATAATTTACTGGAATATACAGAACAAGAACATGTAAATTTATCTTTGCCGTCACTGAGAATTGATAATTTTTCTAAATCTGTATTAGAGAAAATTACAAAAATCAGAAAAAGTGGCTTGACATTCGCACCGGAAGCAGGTGCACAAAGATTGCGTAATGTAATTAATAAAAATATTACAGAAGAAGAAATATTTAATACTTGTCAAATTGCTTTTGCTGGTGGCTATACCACAGTAAAATTATATTTTATGATGGGTCTGCCGACTGAAACAGATGAAGATATTACTGGTATTGCAGAGTTAGCACAAAAAATTGTGAATTTATTTTATGACATGCCGGAGCGTTCTAAAGGCAAATTACAAGTTTCGATTAGTACTGCAACGTTTGTGCCAAAACCGTTCACACCGTTTGAATTTGAACCACAAGCGACAAAAGAGGAAATTTTAAGAAAACAGAAAATTTTAAAAAAAGCGATTAAATCTAAAAAAATTAAAATTAGTACACATGTTTCAGAGGTTAGCCAGATGGAAGCCGTTTTGGCAAGAGGTGATAGAAGACTTTGTGCTGTGATTTATGATGCTTGGAAAAGTGGCTGTCATATGGACAGTTGGGACGAGTTTTTTGATGCACAAAAATGGCATGAGGCTTTTAGAAAAAATAATTTATCACCAGAATTTTATGCGAATCGAACAAGAAATTATGATGAAATTATGCCGTGGAGTCATCTCGATTATTTTATTTCCAGAAAATTTTTAATTCATGAGAATCAAAAAGCACATCAAGAACAAATCACAAAATCTTGTCGGGAATATTGCGCCGGTTGTGGTGCAAATCAATCTCTTGGGAGGGCTTGTTTTTGAAAGATTATAGAATCGTTTTTGAAAAAAAAAATAATATGAAATATATTTCGCATTTAGATTTAAATCGCTGTATGCTTCGTGCTGTGAGACGTTCTGGTTTGCCGGCATGGTATACAGAAGGCTTTCACCCGCATTTGTATTTAATGTTCCCATTGGCATTATCTCTCGGAATCGAAAGCATTTGCGAAGTTATGGACTTGCGTTTAACAAAAGAAATTCCGGAACAGGAAATTTTGGAAAAATTAAATTCAGCTTTGCCAAATGGTTTACATGCGATTTGTGTGCGTGAACCAGATAAGCAAACACAAGATATTACTAGTGCAGAATATAGTCTGGAGCTGTATGCGCCGGAAATTTTAGATTTACATGCCTGTTGGTTAGAATTTTTTAATCAACCTGAAATTTTAACACAGAAAAGAACAAAAAAAGGCATGCGTGAAATTAATATAAAATCATGCATACAAGTTGAAAAAATCAGCATGAAAGATAATAGATTAAATTTAATGCTAAGATTACCTGCCGGAAATGACGGAAATATTAATATCGGCATTGTAATAGATGCGTTTAAAAATTACGCAGGGAAGCCAATTTTAATAAATTATCTATGCAGGACAAAAATTTTTTGCAGAAATTATGAAGAATTTTTGTAAAAACACTTGCATTTTTTCTCAAAATATGCTATGATATAAAGGCATTTGAAATCCGTTTCGGTTCTCACGCCGAAATTGAGGGTTAATGCCGTAAGACATTAAGTAGGTTCGTCCGCTGACGGAGGTTGCAAAATTTTTGCAAAAATAATTGATTCCCGTGTATGAAGAACCAGAATTTTAGGAGGAAATGAACATGGATGCATTGAAATTAATTAGTGATGCAAGTCTGAAAGAAAACGTGCCTGTGATTGAAATCGGTGATACTGTAAAAGTACATGTAAAGATTCAAGAAGGCGAAAAAAGTCGTATTCAAGTTTTTGAAGGTACTGTCATTGCAAAAAAACATGGCGGTATTAATGAAACGTTCACTGTGAGACGTGTGGCTCATGGCTGTGGCATTGAACGTGTGTTCCCACTGCACTCCCCTGCGGTTGACAAAATTGAGCTTGTCAGACATGGTAAAGTGCGCAGAGCAAAATTGTATTACTTGCGTGACAGAGTGGGTAAGGCTGCTAAATTAAAAGAAAAGTTAGGTTAATTGGCACATGTGCCTAGTACAAAAACAGTTAATAGCATAGCTGTTTTTGTACTGCATGTTGCAAGAGGGACAAAATGTCCCTTTTTTGCATATTTAGCATAAAAGAGGTGAATGCAATGGAGTCTGTAGAAGCAACAGAAAAAAATTCTGATAAAAAGCCAGCAACAGAATTAACACCAGAAGAAAAGAAAAAAAGTTTATTTGATGATATTATAGAAATTATAGAAACAATGCTGATAACTTTGTTTGTTGTAGTGTTATTAATTTCTTATGTAACACGACCTGTTACGGTAGATGGTAGCTCTATGGTGCCAACGCTGCAAGACCAAGATAGATTAGTTATGCTTAGATTATTATATACGCCTAAACAAGGCGATATTGTAGTTGTTTATAATTCTAACGGGCATGTTTTAGACAGCAACGGGGAAGTTGTCAATAGTGGCTATGGACTGAATGAAAATATTATTAAGCGTGTCATTGCGACTGAGGGACAGAAAATTGATATTCGAGTGGACGAGGGGCTAGTTTATGTAGATGATGAAGCTTTAGATGAGCCTTATGTGAATGAAGCAGTTCGTTCAAATGATGGTGCTTTTTCTTATCCGATGATAATACCAGAAGGTTATGTATTTGTTATGGGAGATAATAGAAATCATTCTACGGATAGCAGAAGCGTTTTTGTCGGATTAGTTGCAAAAGAAGATGTTCTGGGAAAGGCTTATTTCCGTTTATGCAATATGGAAACAGATGGAAAAAAACAACACCCTGTATTTGATACATTCGGATTCATAGGCTAATTGCCTAATAGGAGGCTATGCCATGAGGGAATATGTGCGTTTTTCTAAAAATTCTAAAATTCATAAATTGATTGGTGAAATTCTGGACGTTGCCAGCTGGGCAATTATTCCAATTCAGATAATGGTAATTTTATTTACTTATGTGTTCCAGATTGCAACAGTAAAAGGCGATTCTATGTTACCTACGCTTCGAGATACGGACAGATTGCTTGTATTTCAGTTGAATGGCAGACCCAACAGCGGTGATATTGTGATTATTAATGCAGAAAATGCTGTACTTGTTGGGCAAGACGGTTTTCTGTATACAACAGAGGGCTTGCATAAAAGCATTGTAAAACGTGTGATTGCTGTTGGTGGTCAAACACTGGATATTAATTCTGAAGAAGGAATTGTTTATCTGAATAACGAACCGTTAGAAGAATTATATACAAATACAATTACGCAATTGCCAGATTCAGATAATGCATTTGCGTATCCGTTTAGGATACCCGAAGGCTTTGTATTTGTCATGGGCGATAATCGGGATATTTCTATGGATAGTCGCTATACAGATGTTGGACTTGTTGCTGAAGAAGATATTGATGGTATTGTGTTATCAAGAATATATCCGTTAGAAAGTATTGGTATTATAAAATAAAAATCTGAAAGTGAGGATTACTATGCCGGAGCAAAAAATTCAAATCGGAACAATTCAATGGTTTCCGGGGCATATGACAAAAACAAAACGCATGATTTCAGCAAATTTGTCACTTGTAGACGGTGTTGTTGCGCTTTTAGATGCGAGAATCCCTCAAAGTAGCTGTAATCCAGAATTAGCAGAATTAATGCACAGCAAGCCCTATATGGTAATTTTAAATAAAGCTGATATTGCAGATGCATCTGTTACTGCAAAATGGGTTCGCTGGTATCAAAAACAAGGGATTCCGGCATTGGCAATAGATTGCATGAGTGGTAAAGGCATAAAAAATTTTATTCCTACTGTGAGAGAAAATTTATTAAAAGATTTACTGGAAAAAAGAAAAAAATCTGGTATGACTGGCAGACCTGTTAGATTAATGATTGTTGGGATTCCTAATGTTGGAAAATCTTCGTTTATTAATAAAATGGCAAAATCAAAAAGAGCCAAAGTAGAAGACCGTCCCGGCGTGACCAGAACAAAACAGTGGATAAAAGCAGATGAACAAACAGAATTTTTAGATATGCCTGGGGTGCTTGCACCAAAGTTAGATGACCAACAAGTAGCTGTTAAATTAGCGTTTACTGGAGCTGTAAAAGACCAGATTTTAGATATAGAAGCTCTTGCTATGCTATTACTGGAATATTTGCATGAAAATTATCCAAAAGCTTTACAAGAGCGTTATAAATTAGAAACACAAGAAACACAAGGCGATAAATTATTAGAACTTGTTGGAAGAAAACGTGGTATGTTGCTTTCTGGTGGTATTGTGAATACAGAACGTGCTGCTATTACAGTTTTAGATGATTTCAGAGGTGCGAAATTGGGCAGAATTACTCTGGAATTACCTCCAGAGGTGCAAATATGAAAGAAGAAACTCTAAAAAGACGGCAAGCTATGCTGGAATTTGATAAGCAATATATTCAAAAATATGGCAAAATTTGCGGTGTAGATGAAGCTGGCAGAGGTCCTTTGGCTGGTGATGTCTATGCGGCAGCAGTGATTTTACCTGAAAATTGTGATATTGTCGGGCTTGATGATAGTAAAAAATTATCTGAAAAACGCCGTGAAATATTATTTACGGAAATTCAAAAAAAAGCAACTGCGTTTTGTATTGCAACAGCTAGCATTGCCGAAATTGAAAAATATAATATTTTGCAGGCAAGTTTATTAGCTATGAAACGTGCTGTGGAGGGCTTACAAGTAGTTCCGGAATATCTATTGATTGATGGGAATCAGCTTCCGAAAATAAATATTAGTATGGAATGTATTGTGAAAGGTGATGCTATTTCTGCAACAATTGCAGCGGCTTCTGTTTTAGCAAAAGTTGCCCGTGATAATTACATGAAAGAACAGGCAAAGCTCTATCCAGAATATTTGTTTGAAAAGCATAAAGGCTACGGCACGGCAGAACATAGAAAATTATTAATACAGAACGGTGCTTGTCCGATTCATAGAAAATCGTTCTTGAAAAAAATTTTGCCATGACAGCTTCTGAAATTGGAGTCATGGGCGAAAATGCCGTTTGTGAATATTTACAAGCTTTGGGGTATCAGATAATTAAAAAAAATTTTAGAATCCGTGGCGGTGAAATTGATATTATTGCTGTAAAAGCAGATGAATTATGTTTTGTAGAAGTCAAAACTAGAAATTTAAATAGTCTTGCAACCGGTGCGGAAGCTGTAAATTATCGCAAAAAAAAGCTTGTGATTAAAACGGCGCATTGCTTTTGCGAAAAATATCATTTTGATGAAGATGACTGGTATTTTAGATATGACATTGCAGATGTGACAACGAAAAATAATAAAATTATAAATATTGATTATCTTGAAAATGCGTTTGATGAAACGGATTTTCATGAGAATAGCTAAATTTTTTATTAATTTAGAAAGGGTGGTTTTTATGTACTATCAGAGTACAAGAAACAGCAATTTGCAGGTGACGAGTGCTGTTGCCATTGCACAGGGTATTTCTGCTGAGGGTGGCTTGTTTATTCCGTCTGAGATTCCAAAGATTTCTATGGAAGAATTAAAAGCTCTTGCAGATATGAATTATGCAGAACGTGCCAATATTGTTTTTGGTAAATTTCTAACGGATTTTACGCCGGAAGAAATTGCTTATTGTACTGCAAATGCTTATCACACAAAAAATTTTGAAACAGAACAGATTGCAGAATTAACAGATGCTTTTGATAATGCGCAGATTTTAGAACTTTGGCATGGTCCTACTTGTGCATTTAAAGATATGGCTTTGCAAATTTTGCCGTATTTATTGACAACTTCTCTAAAGAAAAACGGCGAAGATAAAAAAGTTGTAATTCTGGTTGCGACTTCTGGTGATACTGGTAAAGCTGCACTAGAGGGCTTTAAAGATGTGCCAAATACAGAAATTATGGTATTTTATCCTGAGCAGGGTGTTTCTTCTATGCAAAAAAGACAAATGGCTACACAAGAGGGTTCTAATGTAACTGTTTGTGCATTAGAAGGTAATTTTGACGATTGTCAAAACGGTGTTAAAAAAATTTTTACAGATAATGCTGTAAAAGAAAAACTTGCCAATGCCAGTAAAATGTTTTCTTCTGCAAATTCGATTAACTGGGGCAGACTTGCACCACAGATTGTTTATTATGTTTCTGCATATGTTGAAATGGCAAAAAAAGGTAATATTCAATTTGGTGATGTGATTAATGTCGTTGTGCCAACTGGTAATTTCGGAAATATTCTTGCAGCGTATTATGCAAAAAATATGGGTGTGCCAATTGGAAAGTTAATTTGTGCGTCTAATATTAATAAAGTCCTGACTGATTTTATTGAAACTGGTGTTTATGACAGAAATCGTGATTTCTATGCGACTTGCTCACCGTCTATGGATATTTTAATTTCTAGTAATTTAGAAAGATTATTATATATTCTTACAGATGGCAATGATAAGCAAATTCAGGAATGGTTTGGTAAATTGTCAGAACAGGGCAAATATGAAGTATCTGATTCTGTAAAAGCAAAATTACAAAATGATTTTGTTGCCGGTTTCTGTGATGATGCAGATACGAAAAAAACAATTCATGATTTTAAAGAAAAATATAATTATACTTGTGATACGCATACGGCTGTTGCTGTGAAAGTTTATCAGGATTATATTGCAAAAACAGGTGATAATACTAAGACTTTAATTGCGTCTACAGCAAGTCCGTATAAATTCAGTGCGAGTGTTTTAGAAGCTATCGAAGGTGTCGTATCTAATGACGATGAATATGCACAAGTTGCGCATTTAGCGGAAATTTCTGGTTTGCCTGTGCCACAGTCTTTGGCAGATTTGCAAAATAAAACAGTTAGATTTTCTGAAGTAATTCAAAAACAAGACATGGAAAATTATGTGCTGAGTAAATTAAATATTATTGCGTAATTCATGAGTTTATTTGTCATGGGGGACACGCATTTAGCTTTTGGTGTTCCTGAAAAATCTATGGAAATATTTGACGGCTGGCAAAATTATCAGGCTAGAATTGCTGAAAATTGGAAAAGAATTGTTAAGCCAGAAGATGTAATTGTACTCGCAGGCGATATTTCTTGGGGCATGAATTTAGAACAAGCAAAACCTGATTTTAATTTTTTAAATAATCTCACAGGGAAAAAAATTATTCTCAAGGGCAATCATGATTATTGGTGGAATTCTATGAAAAAAATGACAGATTTTTTTCAGAAAAATAATTTTGATTCTTTGTATATTTTGCATAATAATTGCTATGCTTATGAAAATATTGCAATTTGCGGTACAAGAGGCTGGGTAAATATTCCGAATGAAGTTAATATATTTGAAAAATCATCAGACCAGAATATAATTGATAATCAAAAAATTCTTGCAAGAGAACAACAAAGATTACGAGTTTCTTTGCAGGAAGCTGTTAAAAAAAATCTGATGCCAATTGTATTTTTGCATTATCCGCCTGTTTACTGGGGGAATTATAATAAATTAATGCTGGAAGTTTTACAAGAATTTGGTGTGACAGATTGTTATTATGGGCATTTGCATGGGAAAACTCATGCCAGAGCTACGAAAGGCTATGAAAACGGCATTTGTTATCATTTGATTTCAGGTGATTATTTACAATTTATTCCGGAAAAAGTTTTATAATTTTGTAAAAAAATTAGAACTTGTTCTAAAATAATAAAAAATGATAGAAAAATTTTACCGGATATGTTATAATGTTTTGTATATGCAGGAGATTACTGCAAAAAGTTAGTTGGAGGAATAAAAATGAGTTTAAAATCAACAACAAAAACAGATGTAAATACTGTTGAACTAGTGTTTGAAGTGACAGCTGAAGAATTTGAAAAGGCTGTAGAAGGTGCTTATCAAAAGCAAAGAAAAAATATCTCTTTGCCAGGGTTTCGTAAAGGCAAAGTAAGCCGTAAAATGGCAGAAGCTCGCATGGGTGAAAATGTATTTTATGAAGATGCATTGAACCAGTTAATTAATGCAGAATTGCCACAGGCTTTAATGCATGCAGATTTTGAAATTGTGGATACACCACAGGTTAGTGCTGAAAAAGTTAGCAAAACAGAAGGTGCTGTATTCAAGGCAATTTGTATTACAAAACCTGATATTCAAATCGCAGATTATAAAGGCATTCCAGCATCTAAAACCGTAAAAGAAGTTACTGACGCTGATGTAAATTCCCAAGTAGAAATGCTCCGTCAGAGAAATGCAAGATTGGTTTCTGTAGATGACAGACCTGCACAGTTAGGTGATGAAACTAATATTGATTTTGAAGGCTTTATTGACGGCAATGCTTTTGAGGGCGGTAAAGGTGAGAATTTCCCATTGCGTTTGGGCAGCGGTCAGTTTATCCCTGGTTTTGAAGACCAAATTGTTGGCAAGACAATTGGTGAAGAATTTGATGTTAATGTAACTTTCCCTGAAAATTATCAAATGCAGGAATTTGCAGGCAAAGAAGCTGTGTTTAAATGCAAATTAAATGGCATTACGATAGAAGAATTGCCAGAAGCTGATGATGAATTTATTCAGGATTCTACAGAATTTGAAAATTTAGAAGCTTTTAAAGAAGACGCTAGAAAAAATTTAGAAAATAGTGCTGTTCGTGATGCGGATATTGCATTTGATAATGCCATTATGGAAGCATTAATTGCAAAAGTAGATGTGCCAATCCCAAATTGCATGTATGAACATAGAATTGATGAATTAGTAAGAAATTTTGAACAGGTGCTTAGTCAGCAGGGTATGGGCATTGATTTGTATTTGCAATATACTGGCATGGATATGAATGACTTCCGTGAAACAAATCGTGACCGTGCAATGAATGAAGTAAAATTGCGTCTGGCTTTGGAAAAAATTGCTGATTTGGAAAATATTCAGATTTCTGATGATGAAATCAATGCTAGTTTACAGCCGATTGCAGAGGCAAATAAAATGCCAATTGATGAAGTAAAACGCCGTTTACCAATGGTAGATTATATTACAGATATGCGTGTTACCAAAGCATTGGAACTTGTAAAAGCAAATGCCAATACAGAAGAAGTACCAGCAGAAGAAACACCTGCAATTGAAGAATAATTAATTAATGATGATAGTCCGGCATGGGTGGGCATGCTTTTGTCCGCCCGTGTTTTGTATTAGAAACGCAAGAAAGGATTAATTTTATGGATTTCATGAATACTTCTATGCCATATGTTGTGGAACAAACAAGCCGTGGAGACAGGTCTTATGATATTTTTTCGAGATTATTAAATGACAGAATTATTATGCTTTGTGACCAAGTGACAGATACAACGGCTAGTTTAGTTGTTGCGCAATTATTATATCTTGAAAGCCAAGATGTAGAAAAAGATATTTCGCTATATATTAATAGCCCTGGGGGGTCTATTACAGCCGGTATGGCAATTTATGATACAATGCAATATATTAAATGCGATGTGTCTACTATCTGTATGGGCATGGCGGCTTCTATGGGTGCATTTTTATTAACAGCCGGCGCAAAAGGCAAGCGTTTTGCTTTGCCAAATAGTGAAATCATGATTCACCAGCCGTTAATTTCAGGCGGTTTGTCTGGGCAATGTACGGATATTAAAATTCATTCTGATCATTTGGTGAGAACCCGTCAAAAAATGAATGAAATGCTTGCGAAGCATACGGGACAGCCTTTAGAAGTAATCGAACGTGACACAGAACGTGATAATTATATGACAGCAGAACAAGCACAAGCTTATGGCTTAATTGATAAAGTTATCACAACAAGACCTGAAAATAAATAATAAATAGCCAAGTATTTAGCGTTTATTCAAAAGAAAAGAGGTGAAAGCTATTATTGAAATGATAAACTATAATTAATTTTCAGTAATAGCAATAGATTGATGAAAGAAATGCATTATAAAATCTGTAATTTCTGTGGTAAGAGTGAGAATGAAGTTATGAGTACGTTCTCTTCCGGAATTTATAATATCTGTGACGAGTGCGTTTGCACTTGTTATAATATGATTTTTGGGCCTGCAACACATCATCAGCCTGAACCAAAGGAACAAGAACAGAAAAAAATTCAGGAAACCAAAGCAAATACCCCTTTTCATCTTCTGAAACCTGTGGAAATTAAGCAAATTCTTGACCAGTATGTAGTTGGACAAGATGATGCTAAAATTGCATTATCTGTTTCTGTGTATAATCATTATAAGCGCATTATGAGCTTAGAAGAAAACTCTGATGTGGAACTTCAAAAAAGTAATGTGCTTTTGTTAGGACCAACAGGTGTTGGCAAAACGCTGTTGGCGCAGACACTTGCGAAAATTCTTGCTGTACCGTTTGCGATTGCAGATGCAACAACGATTACAGAAGCTGGTTATGTCGGCGATGATGTGGAAAATGTTTTGCTTAGATTAATTCAAGCAGCAGATTATGATATGGAAGCCGCTGAAAGAGGTATTATTTATATTGATGAAATTGATAAAATTGCAAGAAAATCTGAAAATACTTCTTTGACAAGAGATGTTTCTGGTGAAGGCGTTCAGCAGTCTTTGCTAAAAATTATTGAAGGTACTGTTTCTGACGTTCCCCCACAGGGCGGAAGAAAACACCCACAACAAGAATGTTTGCAAATTAATACAAAAAATATTTTATTTATCTGTGGCGGTGCATTTGACGGCTTAGAGCAAATTATTATGAAACGTACAAAGCCTTCAGGTTTGGGCTTCGGTGCGGAAGTGATTTCTAAAAAGCAATCAGAAGATAATATTTTCAAAAGAGCTATTCCACAAGATTTGGTACGTTTTGGCATTGTGCCGGAATTAGTTGGACGTTTGCCAATTATTACGGCTTTGAATCAACTTGATGAAGATGCACTTGTTAGAATTTTAACCGAGCCGAAAAATGCACTTGTAAAGCAATATATTGCGCTTTTTGGCTATGATAATGCAGAGCTTTTTGTAGAGCAAGAAGCTTTAACGGAAATCGCTAAAAAAGCAATTTCTCAAAAAACTGGTGCAAGAGGTCTAAGAGCTATCATGGAAGGTATTTTAATGAAATCTATGTTTCATTTGCCAATGCATGAAGAAATTGTAAAAATTACTATCACAAAAGAATGTGTCACAGAAAATGCGTCCCCTGTACTCACGGACAGAAGTGGACAGACTGTGCAGTTATGGTAAATCAGAAAAGCCACACTCGTTCGTGTGGCTTTTCGCACCAATGCGACCGGAAATTACCGCTTGCAATTCGTCTGAAAATGTAGTATAATAAATAAAAGCATTTTTCTGTTTTGAAATTTACAGAAGAAGCTGGAAATGTGAGGTCGAAGTATGCAGGAAAAAAAGAAACTAGTTGAAAAGCTACCGACTGTGCCAATGCGTGGAACTGTTGCGTTTCCACATATGATTATGCATTTTGATGTTGCAAGAGCTATGTCTGTACAGGCTGTAGAATTAGCATTGAAACATGATAGAAAAATATTTTTAACGGCACAGAAAGATGTATTTGACGAATCCCCAACACAAGAAGATTTGTATCAAGTCGGCATTGTTGCGGAAATTAGACAGACGCTTAAACAAGATGATACAATTCGGATTTTAATAGAGGGTTGCTATCGGGCGAAAATAAAATCAGTGGAATCTCTTCCAGAAAGTGAAGTGCTTCTGGCAGAAGTGCGCCGTTTGCCAATTAATAGTCGTGAAAGTTATGATGAAATCGAAATGCAGGCACTTATACGGGCAATTAAAGGCGCATATGATAGATATAGCGATTTATTTCCTCGTTTGCCAAGGGAACTCATGGTTTCCGTGATGTGTCAAGAAGAACCTATGAAATTATATGAAGAAATTGTTTTTAACACAATGTTTGATTTCAAAGATAAACAAGCTTTGCTAGAATAAAATTATTTATCAAGAAGAATGCAATTGTTATATCAAATTTTAGTCAAGGAAACACTTGTGTTAGAAACAGAGAAAGATATTCATGATAAAACACAGGAAAATATTGACCAAGGACAAAGAGAATATTTCTTGCGTGAACAGTTGCGAGTCATTTCTGAACAGCTTCGGGAAGAAACAGGAGAAGAAATTGAAGACGCAGATTCTTATTCAGAGCGCATTCGTGCATTAGGCTTGTCAGAAGAACATGAAAAGAAGCTCTTGAAAGAAGCAAGCAGATTACAGCAAATGCCGTCTTCTTCACAAGAAGCTTATGTGATTTCCAGTTATTTAGATACTTGTTTGAATTTGCCTTGGAATGTCCTGTCTGAAGAAAATCTTGATTTGCAATCTGTACAGAAACTATTAGATATGGCACATTATGGCTTACAGAAAGTAAAAGAACGTATTATAGAATCGCTTGCAGTTCGTGTATTAAATCCGGAATTAAAAGGACAGATTTTATGTCTGGTAGGACCTCCGGGGGTTGGTAAATCATCTATTGGGCGTTCTATTGCAGAGGCAATTTCCAGAAAATTTGTCAGAGTCTCTCTTGGCGGTGTTCGTGATGAAGCAGATATCAGAGGTCATAGAAAAACATATATTGGTGCAATGCCCGGTAGAATTATTAATGCAATTAATCAAGCCGGCACAAGAAATCCTTTGATTTTACTAGATGAACTTGACAAAATGGGCAATGATTACAAAGGCGATCCATCGGCAGCAATGTTAGAAGTTTTAGACAGTGAGCAAAACCATGCGTTTAGAGATCATTATTTGGAATTGCCATTTGATTTAAGTCAAGTGTTATTTATTGCAACAGCTAATACTTTGGATACGATTCCAGAGCCTTTGCTAGACAGAATGGAAGTTATTGAAATTTCTAGTTATACCCGTGAAGAAAAATTCCAGATTGCAACAAGGCATTTACTTGAAAAACAAATCAAAGCTCATGGTATGAAATCTTCACAATGCCGTTTTGACCATGATGTAATTTATGAAATAATTGACGGTTATACTAAAGAAGCCGGTGTGCGTAATTTAGAGCGCATGATTGGAACAGTTTGCCGAAAATCTGCAAAAACAATTGCTCTCGGTGAAGCAAAGCGTGTACATGTAAAATTAAAAGATATAAAACAATACTTAGGCATTGCGAAATATTTGCCTGATGAGCAAAGCAAACAAAATACTGTCGGATTAGTAAACGGTCTTGCATGGACTTCAGTCGGCGGTGTTCTCATGCCATTAGAAGCAATTATTTTAGACGGTAAGGGAACAATTGAAATTACTGGTTCTCTAGGAAACGTCATGCAGGAAAGCGCAAAAATTGCTGTTAGTTATGCCAGAAAGGTTGCGAAAGAATATAATATTTCATCTGATTTTTATCAGAAAAAAGATTTGCATATTCATGCACCAGAAGGCGCAGTCCCGAAAGATGGCCCTTCTGCCGGCGTGACTATGACAACAGCTTTAATTTCTGCATTGTCTGGGATTCCTGTACGTGCAGATGTTGCTATGACTGGAGAAATTACATTGCATGGTAAAGTTATGCCTATCGGCGGATTGCGTGAAAAATCTATGGCTGCTTATAAAGCTGGTATTAAAATAGTAATTATTCCTGAGGGAAATCAAGCTGATTTAGAAGAAATTGATTCTGTTGTGAAAAATGCGATTACATTTTTGCCGGTTCGTGATTTATCAGAAGTGCTTGAAATTGCTTTGGAAAAGCCGGCTAAAAAATCCAAAACCAGTAATGCCAAAACAATGAAAAAGAAAACTGTAGCTACAGAAGCAATACATGCATAATAAACGGAGGATTTATGAAATTTCAAAATACAGTATTTACTGGTGCTTATGGGAAAGCTAGTCAATTTCCTGCTCCAGAACGCATGGAATTTGCTTTTGTAGGGCGTTCTAATGTCGGAAAATCGTCTTTGATTAATAAACTCGTCAATAAAAAATCTCTGGCACGTGTTAGCGCAGTGCCAGGGAAAACTGCAACTGTTAATTTTTATAGCGTTGATGATAAAATTTATTTTGTGGATTTACCGGGGTATGGCTATGCCAAGACTTCTAAATCTGAACAGCAACGCCTGAGAAAATTAATTTTTGATTATCTGCAAGCAGATAGAGATTTGCAATTAGTCATTCAATTATTAGATATGCGTCATGCACCCTCTGTAGATGACTTAGCTATGATAAATCAATTAATAGATTCAGAAATTCCGTTTGTGATTATATTTACAAAAGCTGATAAATTAAATAAAACAGAGCGTCAAAACAGAATGCTTGCCTTTGCGAATGAAATCCCTTGTTTTGAAGATATTTATAAAATTTCAGTTTCCATAAAAACTTGTGAGGGTTTAGAAGATTTGCAAACTGTTTTTTCTGAAATCGTAGAACAAGATTCTTAATTTTATAGTAATTC
>CAMWHN010000018.1 GCA_947174085.1 uncultured Ruminococcus sp. | reverse complement strand
CTATTAAATTTAATCACGCCATTGATATTTTTTTAATCGCTTGCTGAATAGCAAACATAGTAACATTCCAATGATTCCAATTATAAAAAATAATAAGGCTGTGCCAGACCCTTTTTCGATTCCAAATAATAATATCAAAAAACTAGTATCAGATTGATTTGCCATAAACGGTTCAAATATGTTATCTATTAATAATCCGCCAAGCAGAAAACCAATTGGAATTGTAAAAAATTGCATAGTATTCCGACAAGAATAGATTCTGCCTTGCATGTCGGGCGGTATTTCTGAACGAAAAATAACGTCCATATTTGCATTCATGAACGGAATCGGCAACCAACCTAAAATAGCTCCCATACACCAAATAATAGGTGTATTGCTAAATGCAAGCATAAAATTTTCTGTACCCATAGAAATAAACAATGCAATACAAATAGCTTGCACTCGATTTTTAGGTGCAGGCAAAAATGTTGTTATGATACTACCAACTAGTGTTGCAATGCCTACACAAGTATTGACAAGTCCTAATATTTTCTCACTGCCGTTATTTTTAGATAATATCATTACAGGAAGTGCTGTATCATAGATAGAAGCAACTAAATTAATACATGATAAAAATAGTATCAGATTTAAAATCAATGGTTTCTGATTTAGCCATGAAAGTCCCGAACGAACAGATACAAGCAAAGATTCTTGATGTATATTCTTTTTTTGACATTCTGGAATTTTAATAAAAAACAATAATGTCATAAATGCAATAATAAAACTAATAAAATCAATAAGTATAATTAATTCAATTCCTGAAAATGAAAAAATAGCAGTTGCTATAATTGGCGTTAAAATAGAATTAACTGATTGCGAAAACGAACGCAAACCACTTGTTTTTTGATAATATTTTTCTGGTATTAACAAAGTAGTTGCAACCTCGCTAGCTGGTTGTTGAAATGTATTCATAAAGCCATTTATTGCGTTTAGTAAATATAAATGCCACACATGTAAATTATCTGTTTTTAGTAAAATAAAAATAATCACTGTACTAATTTCAGCGATAAAATCGCATGCTAGCATTGTCTTTTTCTTATTCCATTTATCACTAAAAGCACCAGCAAATATACTCATGATGACATAAGGCGCATAAGAACAAACAGATAATAATGCTGTTTTTAATGCAGAACCGCTATGTAAATAAAGCCATAGCACAAATGCATAGCTTGTCATTCCGCTACCAAGTGCAGAAAGTGCTTGTGTAGACCAAAGCATGATATATGCTTTTAAGTTTTTATTTAACATAATAACTTTGCTCCTTTGATAGTAAATTTTTATAAATTTTATCCAGTGTGCAAAGCTTGAGAACGTTTTAACAATTATCCTCTATGCAGCGTTCTCAAACCTTGCATAGAGGATGAGCAATGCATAATAACATAAAATACCTCCAGTTATATTAAATTATTTTCCTGTTTATTATAGCATATTTATAAAAATATGTCAATTCAGGTCTTAAAACTATTTCTAGCGACTTTACTTGATTTTGCGTTATTATAAACCGTACTCTTTGACATTTCTGTCTTTCGACACGTTGAATATATACTCTAATATATTAGAATATTATAGATAAAATGTTTATTTCTATATTACTCTATTAAGTAAGAGTAATATTACAGTTTAAGAAACAAGAAAATCCTGAATGCAAATGCAGAAAATAAAATGATAACAAGTGATATCAATGATAACAGATGTTAACAATGATAACGCAAGTACTTTCTGTATTGTTTCAGTAAGGATATGTATGATACAATAAAAAACTGGAATACTAATAATTCCAGTTTTTTATTGTCTACTAGCTTCTATACCGCTCAAAAATTTATAATTACTAAATAAGTAATTATTAAAAAATGACAAACATTAATAATAATGGGATAATTAGGGGCTGTTACTAAAAACAACTCCCAATTATTATTATAAACCATATTCTTTCACTTTTCTATAGAATCTGTTCGGTTTCATGTCGAGCTTTTGTATGGTTCTCTTTGCCCTCCTTTGTCAATGCATTCCATTAGAAATAAAGATGTCCTCCGATGATGTCACTACTCGCACAAATTAACATATTATATCTATGGGGGATATCCCCCTATCATGAAATGAAGGAAAGTGATTCAATGTACCAAAAAAAGAATGATAAAGAAAAATGGATCATTTTCTTGCTTCTGTTTATTTTTTTGATGTTCGGAATCATCATCGGCATATTACTTTTTCAGAATAAAAAGTATTGTAATTGTAAAATCACAGACGAAATTACACCTTCCGTCAGCGGAGTAGGTATCACAATTGATCCTGATGCAAACGATAAACAACCGTCCAATACTGAAAATATAGCTGAGCAGGGTGTAGCTATTTCTGGAAGAGAATATATGACAATTCCTGCCGGACAAAAAGAAGTAGCAGTTGATTTTTATAATCCTGAAGAGAACAAGG
The DNA here is from genome assembly GCA_947174085.1 of uncultured Ruminococcus sp. Taxonomy (GTDB): domain Bacteria; phylum Bacillota; class Clostridia; order Oscillospirales; family Ruminococcaceae; genus UBA3855. The sequence goes on along the minus strand of CAMWHN010000018.1, from coordinate 14,786 downwards.
AGCTGTATTACCTGACTTTTGAACTAAGGTTATACGATGATAATGAGTTAGACTATGAAGTGCTGTACACCTCTGGACTTGTTGAACCCAGTAAGCATATTCAAAAAATTACACTTTCCAGAGTGCTTGAGGAAGGTATTTATACAGCAGTGATTCACGTTCAGCCATATCGTATGGATGAGCAAAAATCCATCACCAACAATGCTGATATGAAAATTTATCTGATTGTAAAATAACAGAGATGTGTAATAATAAAACGAAACCGCAATTCATTGAATGGAGGGATTCAGAATGAAAAAATTATTGTCAGCCGCCGTGATTGGTGTCATGGCTTTGGAATTGCTACCAATTCATTCATTTGCAGTAGATATCACGCAGGACTCCATAAACAAAAGCGGAGAAATTAATGTGAATTATGACATGGACACAGAGTATACTGTTACAATTCCTGCAAGTGTGAACTTCACTGACAACGAAAGAGCGATAGACAGACCGCTACAGGCAAACGGTGTGCGAATTGATGATGGTAAAACTCTTAATATTACTATTTCAAGTCAGAATGGTTTTCAAATGAAACACATCAAAAACAGCGGTTCTGGTATTGATTATCATCTTATGATCAATCACGCCATCATCCCGGATGGAAATAACTACAATGTTCTGACCATAAATGCTGGTGAGGGGTCAGGCAGGACTATTCTGAGCTTTGTCACTGAACTGAACAAGGATAACGCTTTCTATACTGGCAATTATACGGATACGATCACTTTTACAGTGTCGGTAGATTAACATCTGACTTTACAGAAAGTTAAGAACGTCCTGAGATTATAAATTTTGCCGTTTCATACGATTCCATGCTGAGATTACTGTCATGATCTGCGAAGTCGCAGTTTTGCACAAGTAGCATTTTTGAACGTATGAAACGGCTTTTTTAGAATTGTAATCCGACCAAAGGCAAAAGCATTTGCATGATAGTCACGGTTGATTCGATAATAGCTTTCTGTTGCCGATTTGCACTCCGGTCTGGATAAAAAATCACTGGTTATCTTGCCGTCAATTGACATTGGGGAAAAACCTGCCTTTTATTTATATATATGAAACTTTTTATTTGTTTACAACCGTTTACATCTTGTAATGCTGTCAGGTCAAAAGAAATCGGTTGTCCGCCCTTATACTTTCCAGTTGCTTTTTTACTCTAATATATTAGAGTATTACTCTATTAAGCAAGAGTAATATTACGGTTATGGTCATACTTCACACTTTCCAAATTTCATTAATTTAAGTTTGTCATGTTTCAAAATATATGTCAATAAAAAATTTCAGGTTATATGAAATACTACACTAAAATTTGCGAGGGGGTGTGCTTCACACTTGTACTCACAACGTTCTAACTTATATCGGCTAAGATTCTTCCAATCTTTGGAGTGATAAAATTTTGTGTACTTTGAGTTTCTACGACTACTATATTTCTTCTGTCGTATAGCTTTGTTGTGCTGTATCTTCTCTTGCAAAGCCTGTTCTGCTAGTGACTTGCATTCAGAACAGTACGCTAAGCCATGCGGAATTAATTTTTTACAGCGTGGGCAAAATTTATATGCCATATTACACCCCATGTATAGCAAAAGTATGTTCTTGAATTTAAAACTCCTGCATTTAAATATGATTGCAGAGGATGGAATTGAACCACCTATTTCAAGGGTATGAACCTTGCGAGCTACCGTTGCTCTACTCTGCCAGAAAGTGCTTCTGAAAAATCAGAAGCGTAAATATAAATTAAGAGAGGAAAACCCGTGCTGGCTTTTGATGTAGTAATTATATAAGATTTCTTTTAATAAGTCAATAAAACTTGACAAAACGTCAAGTTAAAAAAAACAACTCCCTGAATAAAGTCAAGGAGTTGTTCTTTTGTTTCCGATTATTAAATAGTTTAAAGATGTCTGAAACAGTGCAGTCAACCTTACAATAAAATCAATGCTTGGCTCTGCCCTACCACGTTCCCAACCAGACACAGTTGACTCAGATACATATAAAGTTTCTGCAAGCTCTTTCTGTGTTATGCCGTTTCGCATTCTTAAGTATTTAATTCGTTGTCCAATTTTTTCTGTTTGCATGTACATCACCTCATGTTTTTTAGATGCACAGCACTTTTCCCTCTTAATTGTAATTATAACATTCTTCCACTGCAAAATCAATATTAAATCAAAAATTTTCTAGTCGAATTTTCTACAGGGTATAAGAAAAAACTTAATTAGCGAATCATTAGGCACTTTAGCTATTTGTCTTGTAAAAATTCTTCTGGTGTAAATACTGGAATGCCAAACTCAGAGAAATCTTTTGTGTTTCTGGTGATGATGCACTCACATTGATTTGCCTTAGCACATATTGCAAGCAGACAATCCTCAAAATCTTTTGCATGAAATGCATAAGCCTTTAAGATTTCTTGATTTGTCACAGAACAGACTTTCACAATATCAAGAACTTTTCCAATGGCTTGATAGGCAAGTTCTGTATTGTGTGTATGTTTTCGAACAATGTAGAAAATATCAGTCATGCAGGATGCACTTACAAATCCGATAATTTTGCGATTTTCACAGAGAGTAAGCACTTGAGCAGAAGTCTCAGCGAGTAAATCACGGTCAAGCAGAACATCAATAAAAATATTGGTATCAATCATAATTTTCATATTTTGCAAGCCGTTCCTCTCTTTCTGCATTCAAGTCAATATTTGATACATCTCTCAGCATTCCACGTAGGGAATCTACCGCCGACACATTCGGATTGATGATTTTGGCAACAATTTTCCCATTTTTAGTGATAAAAAATTCTTCTTCGGCTACCATTTCGATATATTTTCCGAAATTGGCTTTGAACTCAGTTGCTGTAATTGTCATAAAAAAAGACCTCCTTTTTGTTTTATTATCCTTATTATATCCGATTTATCAGAAAAAGTCAACCAATTTCGCACGATTTTTATGATTTATCCTCTTTCAGTAAAAGTAAAAATTTTTTACTCTAAACTGAAAAGAAAAAAGTTGATACTAACATCAACTTTTTTTATGGTACATATGCTAATCTTTTTTTAAAATGGCACTTGTCCATCTGTGATGATTTCAGATTCTGGTGGTTCATCAGCCAAAGGGATTTTTTTATCAATCAAATCAGTAAATATTTTTTCTTGCTCTGTAATGTAACGCTTGTAGCTAACTTTATTTTGTTGGCATTCTTCTTTTATACAACTTTCAATCCGTAAATAGTTATGAAGTTGTTCCAAGGCTTCATGACGGCTGTCAGCGTGTTCTATCGCAAGCTTCGTATGCCAATACACTTCTTGTGCCAATTTGAAAAACAAATCTTTTGCAATGACAATTTCTTGCTTATCAGCAACTCGGAAATTTTTCATGGGTAGCACTTCTCCTTTTTGATTTTTTTAGTTTCATGGTTGTATCTCACATTGTTCCATGATGGCATCCAAATCTTCAGGACTAAGTTTGTCCGCTTTTACCAAGATTTCACAAAGATTTTTTACAATAGTTTTTTGCGCCAGCTCTTTTTGAAGTTGTTCAACTTCGAGCTTAGTTTCACCTAACCTCGCCCCTACTTTCCATGCATTTTTATATGCTCGGACATTTGTTTCGTTTTGAATTTCTTCTGCAAGCCTATTTATATTCAATCCGTATCGCCTGCAAAATTCTTGCTTATCAAATCTTGATTTTTCAAAATATTCTTGAATTACCACAAATAGACTTGTTGGCGGATAAATTCCTGTCATACTTTCAAATTCGCTAATTAGCAACATAAATTTTTACTCCTTTCGGATTCATTTTTAAATAACAATATTTTACATATTTTTCCTTTGGCAGTATTCCTGCCATGTTTGTTTGCGAAAAATTCCGCTGTAAACATACCTTTGAGCAAATTCAAGTTGAACTTTATTAGGCACAATTCCCAGACGTTCATTGCGTTCAGCTTGCGCATAAATTGTGATGTTACCAATTTTTTTCAAGCATTCTACCCTATAAGCAGCATTTTCTAAATCCTTTGTGACTAATAGATAGATGAATAGTCTGTAAGGCTTTACACCGCATTCTATCAAAAGCTTTATAGTATTTTCAATCGCTGTTATCTGTGAAATTGTATCACAACTAAAACGAATGTATTTTATCCATTTTATTTTTGACAAAATTTTTGCAATTCTATTATCAACAAGACGTGCATCCATTCCTTGATTCAAATCAATAGCATATCCGCTGTCAATCAGACTTTCAAGTTGATTGATACCATATTCACAAGATAAAATATTATTATCCATAAGAATTAGCTTCTTGCTGTCTGCCCTAACAAGCTCCTGCCATGTCCAATAAGGTTTAATATCACCCTCTTTTTCAGGGACAACGCACCAACGGCACTTGCGAGGACAACCTCTTGTAATATAACCAATTGCAAAATCGCATTCTGGATAGATACTGTAGTCAGGAAACATGTTTTCAATCTCATCAGGAAGCTTTGAGTGAACACTATATCCAGTACCGCCCTTAATAGTATCAAGTGGCAGATATGGGTTTTCAGGTGTAAAATCAAAGATTTTGCTAGAATAAATTTTGTCATACTGACCAGTAATAGGATTCCACCATTCCACCGCATCGCCTTTTGATTTATGCCATGCAGAAATTTTCATCAGGGCGTAATTTGGAAAAGTTTTTCCTTTCAAATATTCTTTCTCGCTATCGTGTAACCCTATTTTCAATTTCAGTAGTCTCCAATCTCTGCTTTAAAGCAGTAAAAACACCTTGTTTCTGATAGAAAGACCTTTTGCCAAGCATTCATTTTCAAAAGCAAAACGTATTTCAAGTTCTTTCACGGAATAATCTGCACGATATTTTCTCCATGTCATTTCATCATATCTGCGGAGTTTTTCCCAGAGTTCAGGATAAAACTCCCACAGTTTCCGCAGTTCAGACAAGGATTGCAGAGGGCAGAGCCAGCAGGACACACGTTTGAATCTATTGTACAAGCCGTTCCAGTCGAATCCACGTTCATAGCAGTATTGCAGGCAATCTGCCTCTGTCATGTTCCACTCAACAAGTGGGTGAATGCACTCAGAACGCTGATTATTTTTTCGTTCAAGGCGATATTTTTCATCAGCCGCAATGCCGACATACTGACGAATATCATACTTTTTCCGCAAATTTCGGAGAAAATGTTCTCTCGGTCGGTCTTTCAGGCGATTGGTACACCAGCGCATTCTAGCTCCCATCCAACCATAGCCATTGTAATCCTTACCGAATAAGGCACGGAACTTCTCAGGATTCCCACGTTTTATCGGAATTTCAGAAAAATAGTAATCAAAGCTGTGTTCCGCCTTGATTTTTGCGATTGGTCTGCCGATGTATTTTTCCAGTTTATCCAGATGTGTATACATATCGGGAAATTCAAGTCCTGTATCGCAGAACAGAATCATATCGACTGGAAGATTTTCTTCAAGCAATCGAAGTAGCATGGCTGTAGAATCTTTTCCGCCTGACAGTGAGCATATGTAAAACGGAGATTTATTCATGCTGTTCCACCTCTTTTTTTAGCATTCTTTATCAGCTCCTTTTTTGTTTTTTTGTTTTTACCAGTCAACAGCTTCATCAAGGATTTTCTGTTGCTGGTCACCTGACAGGCGTGTGTAAATCATGGTTGTGTTTACACTGGAATGCCCTAATAAATCAGCTAGCAAAGTTATGTCCTTAGTCTTGTTCATTACCTTAATTGCAAAGTGATGGCGGAATGAATGCGGGTGCATAACTTCTTGTGGTATGCCGTATCGTTCAGAAAATCTAGTCAAAGCATAGCAAACAGTTCGCCTTGAAATGGGACGGCAACCACGACTTTGAGTTGACTGCAATAAATATTCTTGATTGTTTAATGACTGGAGATAGTTTCTAATTTCTTTTTTTAAAAGACGAGGAAAGCGAATTTTCCGTACCTTGCCTTTTGATGTAATCGTAGCATAGCCACGCACTGCATCAGCTTTCTTTAGACGTACAGCTTCAGAAATTCGTGTACCTGTTTTTGCAAGAATCAAAATATTATAGTACCACTGCATTTCATTATCTGATTTTAAGCAATTCATCAGATATGAATATTGGTCACCAGTAATGACATTTTCTGTGCTGAATGCTCTTTGAAGCCGAACTGCTTTTACTGGAATCAAAATGCCTTGATATGTAGCATAACGTTTGATAGCATTTAGCCTTGTGTTGACCGTGTTCGCACTCAAAGTTTGTGATAAATCAGATTTCCATGCAATCACATTTTGCTTTGTCAGCTCCGAATATATTTTAAAATACTCGCCAACAGCATAGAGATAATTCCGAACCGTTCCAGAAGCTAATTCTTCTTCCTGCAAAAATAATTTGAATCCCTCTAAATCTGGAGCTGTTTTCTTCTCAATCATGGACTATTTTTCACCTCTATTTTTTTCTCAAATGTTATATTTTCATGAAATTTTAGATAATCCACCCCGAAAAATCCGAGGTGGTTTTTTTAAAAATTAATTTAGTTTTTCGCCATTTTCTAGTATATCATGCATATACATTTGCATATACATCTCGATAGCATCTTTATCAGAACATTGGATTCCCTTGACTGCTTCCAAAATACTCATTCCTCTTGCCACCAGCTCTCCGATAAGTATACTGGTAAAACAACTGTGCATTACAAGCAGCTCCTCAATGGTTGCGGTTTCATCTAACCCGCCCAAGCCAATGCCAACATTTTCGCCATCGCATGTAATTACAATTTTTGACTCTTTCATCTTTTCACCCACCTTTTTTGTCACTTTTTAACAGCTTGTTGAAATGCTGTTGAAAATTTATTCAATGCAAAGCTTTATAAATATCGTTCATGATAGCTAGACAGCTATCAGCAGTAATGCAAACATGTTTTTGACTGCCATCGGTAAATGTGATTACGGTAAATTCTTCGTATCCGTTCTTCACATATTCAGCTTTTAGAACCTCGGTTCTGGTTGCGCACTCGTGCAATGCTTCCCCAATCATCTGAACAAACTTTGCTTTATTCTGCATACTTATTCCTCCTTTCATTTCATGATTAGCCCCACTGCTCCGCCATCGCTTTTGCAATGCCTGAAAACGTTTTACTTCTAATTATAGCTCTGTTTTTTCCTGTGCAGTGTTCCTGCCAGCAACTAACTTTGCCATTGGGATTTCTACCATACATTTTCTCGTTGTTTGGCTTTGGCAAACTATTTCCCACAAGAACCGGCAGATTTTTCAGCCAGAAGCATGTAGCCTTTGTGACATAGTTTTCAGTATCTTCGATACTTTCAGCGAACATATACGGATCAACTATCTGGTCAGGCTTCCTATAGCAAGTATTCATAACCCCTTTGGGATTTTCAATGCAGATTCTATCACATTCTGCATTTGCAAATCTCATGAAAAATTGCATTGCTTCAATCCTTTTGCTTGTTCGTTGATTAATTTTATTAAGCGGTGTACAGCGAATACTGTGATGACGTGTAGCAACACTGCTCAGATAAGTACACGGCGGATGTGCAATCAACAAATCCCATTTTTCGACAATTTCGTGCAGCATGCCGTCCATCGTTTTGAATTTGCATCTGCCGTTTATCAAAGGCAACACGTCCTGCATGATATGTCATTCAGGGTGTCTGCCGGAACATTCTTTCACGTCACAGCTATAGGCTTCATGCCCACGTTCACGAAAAGCAATACAAACCCTTTGTGATTCTTCACAAGCTATAAGTACTTTCAATCTTTGCTTTCTCCTTTATTCAGATTCATTTTTATACATTCACTGACTTTTATTTCTGTTAAGTCCAGAATGCAATCTGTGCTGACGTTGAAAAATTCATGAAGCTGAATGACATCTTTTGCATTTATGCTACCTTTTCTCCATGAATGATAGTATAGCTCACGAGTACGACCTAAAATCTTCATCATTTCTTCAACAGTTAGTCCTTTTGATTTCCTTAGTATTTCAATGTTTCTGCATTTAAATTCATGCATATTTGTCACCTCTTTTTCTGAAAACGTATTGCTTTTTTTCTCAAAGTGTGCTATAATTAGCATTAATATAATCGCAAGAAAGGAGGAAGATAAAATGTCAGATTTCAACGCAAGTAAACTTGCTTGTAAAGCTATAAGCTATGCTACAAAAGCCTTTGAAGCTCTGGGAAATCCTGATCGTCCTACGAATTTCCCAGCAGCTTCTGGTTATATCGGTTGTGCATGTTTTTATCTCAATTCTGCCAGAAACCTGTATTTTACTTCACATAATCCGACTGAAAATAGCCCCACATCTCTTTTTTTTGACACCTTTGATGTGTATGTAAGTGAAGTTCTTAAAGCGATTGATACAGGCTCACTTATCTATCTTGATGGAGAACATACCGATTTGCTTCATGCATATGAAAATTGTGAATTGCGAAACGTCAAGCAGTCATAATTTTTATTGCAGATATTTTTGCCTTGACAGCTCCAGTTATTTTCTGGAGCTGTTTATTTGATTCACTGATTATTTTCCTCTTTCAGCTCGCCAATAATTCTATCAGTAGCAATTGTTACAGCTTTCTGAATGGTTGCTACTGATTCAGGAAGTGACATGCCACTAAGCATTAAATTTTTAATCACTAGATTTACATGACTACAAAACATTACAATATGTGTTTCCGTGTCAACATCTGGATTATTCAAATATGTACTGGCACTTTTGTTTTTCCTGTCATAGGTTGTTGTAATTTTTGTTTCTTTCATATATTTCACCTATCTTTTAGCTCTAAATTTTGGTATCTTCTTTATTTTTTTTCATCACATCTTTTGCCGTAAACGAAGTGCAAATTGCAGATATTGTTTCACATTGTTGATGCGTAATACTACCTAACAATTCCAACATTGTACTAAACTCTTTTATATCCAATCCATATTTTTGGTTGAACATAGACATAGCAAAATTTATGAAGTCTGCCTTTTTAGTTTCTGTCATAACTTTCACCTCACTTTTGGAAATATCTTAATGTTTTTTATTATAGCATAATTTCTGCTAGTTGTCAATAAAAAAAGTAATTTTAATGCTAGATATAAGTGAAAAATATGCTAACTTTTTTGTTACTTTTGCACAAATAATGCTATTTTAAGTCAAAAGTAGAAAATACTAATTGACAAGCTAGCAGTTATTGTGCTATAATCAAATCTAAAGGAGGTGATAATATGAAAGAACAATTGCAATCATTAAGAAAAGCAAAAGGACTGACACAAGAAGAAATGGCACAATCCATTGGTGTGAGTTTAAGCACATACCAGAAATATGAAAGAGATGTAATATCTCCGCCTTATGACACCCTATTGAAAATCGCTGATTTCTATGATGTAACCACGGACTATTTGTTAGGTAGAAAGACATTTCAAGACCCAATAAATCTGTTAAATCTTAATCCACTAGAAAAATCAATTGTATATGCTTATATTGGATTAAGTTCAGAAAAGCGTACGGAGCTTGTGGAAATTATACGCCAAATCGCTAATGGTTCTGACTTGCAACTGGTTACAAAAAAACCAGAAATCCAGCAAAGTACAAGCACAAGTCCTTTGACCTATGTCGGAACAGTTGGCGAAGAACTGGAAAGAAGAAAACATGAAGAAGAAGCACTTGAAAAAGGAACAGGATAAAAATCTGGCGAAGATTAGATCCCAAAAACAAGTAAACAAAAAAAATCCGTTCAGCGAGTTAATACTGAACGGAAACAAAAATATGTTACACTTAAAACCTAAAAAAACAATAATTTAAAAATCATTTATAAGTGTAACATATTTTTTCAAAAAAATCAAGTAAAAGGAGAGATTTTTTTTGGAAAATGCAACAGTTATTAAAATTCCTAAAAATGGAAATTATACATGCATGAATAATAGGCATTTTTTTGATTCCAGTATTTCAGAATTGGCAAGCAGATTGTTATCAATTGTGCTAGCATTGCCAGAGGATTGGAATTTCACTGTTTCAGGTATAGCAACCATGCTTGCTAAGGGAAAAAAGGCTGTCAAAAATGCAATTGCAAATTTAATTCAGAGTGGCTATGCATATGTGGAGCAACCTAGAGATAAGAAAACAGGATTTTTTCAACATAACATTTATACGTTTTATGAAACGCCAGAGGTTAATCCGCATTTTAAAAATAATAATTCTGATTTGCAACAGCAAAATAATGAAAATTCAGAAATCCCAGAAAATAGGGATTCTAACCGTAGACCCAAAACGGTCGAACCGCTACCGCATGACCGTAAAGGCGCACTATCAAATACTAATAAATCAAATACTAATAAATTAAGTAGTCTGTCTGTCAGTCTTGTCGAACAGACTGACGGACTTACAACACAATCTGAAAATAATAATGCAATTAAAAGCGAAACATCTGTTGCCAAATCAGAAATAGCTGCTATTCTGAAAAAGAATATTGTTGAAACCAGTCCGGAAGATAAAAAATTTATAGAAGAAGTAATTTATCATTTAAATAGAGCTGTTTCTACTGGTATTATTAGCTTAAACAATGTTATTGATAAGCTAGAAGCAATCATTAACACAGAGCATTCTCTTAATTCCTTTATGAGTAAATTACAACAAATATGCAATAATTGTCTAAAAAACTTAAAAAATCCGAAAGCGAAAGATAGCTTTATCAGAAAAATAGTTGTAAATAAGTTAAGAGAATACATTCCGGAGCTATCAGAATCTAATCAAGAACCTATAGAACAAGAAGATAATTCTTTACAAAAACCGGTTGAGAAATCAAAAGAAAATAATACAGCAAAGCCTTTAAGCTTCAGACAAATGATTTTACAAATGCAAAGTCCTTTGGTTGAAAAATACGGCATAGACCACGATATGTTTAATAGTGAGAAAGATTTCTGGTCTTATTTTGAAGATTTGGAAGATGCACAAATAAGAAATTGCATTATTCCTATGGAATTTAGACATAATCGCAAAAATATGAAAAACGCTCTGAAATTTTTGATGTGTTGGAATGATTTAGAAAATGGCGAATTTAAGTCATTTTCTCAACATGCAATTTCATATCTTGCAGAAGTTCTCCAGACAGGCAAATGCTGTGGACAAGAAGTGAACTGCCACAACTTAATTTCTTGCCTAAATTATATTAACTTTGGCGGAAAAGATGATTATGAACGAGAAACTACAGAAGAATCTATCTGTGATTTCATGGAATGCTTTTTCAACCACTATTGTAAACAAATTGAAGCCTATCCACCAAAATCAGCTAACAAAAAGGGATATATTACTAAAATGCTGATAAGCTATTTAAGTGGCGAGTATCAGGCTATTTCTGCGCATACACACGCATGTATGAAAAATATTGACAACACACAAAAAAATACTAATCATAGCTATGATGGGAATAGTTCACTTCAAGAACTTTACGAATATGAAAGAAGATATTATATGAGCTGATAAATGCTTCTAACATGAATATTAAAAAAAGACTGTTGCAAAACGGTCTTATTGTGCTGTCAAAATTAAAAAATTTTCAGAGTGTACTATTTGTGTACACCCCCTCGAAAATTTTAAGGTAGTGTTGCATATAACCTGAAATTTTTTATTGACATATATTTTGAAATATGTTAAACTTAAATCAGGGATAAAATTTGAAAGACGGTGATGTGATGAAAGAAAAAACTTACATAGGCTACGTTCGTGTGTCCAGTGTTGACCAGAACGAAGCCAGACAGCTAAAAGCATTAGAAAAATTTGGTAAACCAATGCATAGAATTTTCATTGATAAGTGTAGTGGAAAGAGTACCGACCGTCCAGAGCTAAAAAAAATGTTGGACTATGTGCGTGATGGTGATGTTCTGGTTGTCAGTGAGTATGCCAGACTAGCAAGAAGCAGTGCTGACATGCTCCGGCTGGTGGATGAGCTTCAAGCAAAAGGTGTTGAGATTATCAGCTTGCGAGAGCAGCTTGACACAACCACACCACAAGGGCGATTTATATTGACTGTGTTTGCTGGATTGGCGGAGTTGGAACGTGAGACTATCAGAGAGCGACAACGAGAGGGCATTGCGCTTGCCAAAGCCGCAGGGAAATACAAGGGCAGACAGCCAATTCCAGTTGACCTTACAGCGTTGCAAATGGAATGCAAGCTTTGGAGAGAGGGCAAACAAACAGCAAAGAGAACTATGCAAAAGCTCGGAATGAAGCCAAACAGGTTCTATAGAAAAGTCAAAGAATATGGCTTATAATAATAAAAATGGTAACAGAGGTGATATTGTGAAAAGAGAATTTAATATTACAGGTTCATGTAATCCAGAAGAACATTATATGGTAAACATCAAAAGCAGACTTGCTGAAATAAAAGAATTGGTTGATTCTGGAAAATATTTTTCTATTAACAAGGGCAGACAATATGGTAAAACTACAACATTACAAGCTTTAAAAAAATATTTAAGTAAAGAGTATATTGTTGTAAATTTAGATTTTCAGTTTCTTGATTTTGATGATTATCAAAGTACAGCAACATTTGTAAAAGCTTTTTCAAGAGAATTATGGCGGATAAAATCATGTAGAGCATATATGAGCGAGGATATTCAACATGAAATAAAAGCTATGAAAAAAATGAATGAAAAGAATAAATATTCTCTTTCAGATTTATTCAGTGTTTTAAGTGAATGGTGTGATGAAACAAAAAAGCCTGTTGTTCTTATTATCGATGAAGTAGATAATGCTTCTAATAATCAAGTATTCCTTGATTTTTTGGCACAGCTAAGAGGGTATTACTTGAATCGAGCAGAACACGCTACTTTTTGTTCTGTAATTCTTGCAGGAGTGCATGATATTCGGAATCTGAAACAGAAAATCAGACCTGATTCAGAACATCAACATAATAGTCCGTGGAATATTGCAGCTGATTTTAATATAGATATGAGTTTTTCACCAGAAGACATAGCAGGAATGTTAAGAGAGTATGAAGAAGACCATCACACAGGTATGAATATTCCTAAGATAGCACAGATGATTTATGACAGCACTTCTGGTTATCCTGTTCTGGTTTCTTCGTTCTGTCTTCTAATGGATAAACAATCAGCATGGACAAAAGATGGATTTTTAAAAGCTGAAAAGGTTCTTATTAATAAAAAGACTCCGCTTTTTGATAGTTTAATTAACAAACTAAAGGAAAATGAAAAATTGCGGAATCTTCTTCATCAAATTTTATTTAATGGTGCAAATATTACTTATAATGTGAATAATGATGTAATCGATATTGCAACTATGTATGGATTTATTATCAATAAAAATGGAAATATAGCCGTATTTAACCGTATTTTTGAAACTGTAATATATGATTGGTTTTTATCCGAAGAAATAACGAATGGGAATAAATTTTCCGGTGGAGAAAAATCACAGTTTATTCATAATGGCAAATTGAATATGGAAAAAGTACTGGAGAGATTTGTTATTAGTTTTGATGATGTATATGGCAGTGAAGATAATAAGTTTAAAGAAGAAGTGGGCAGACGATTGTTTTTACTATATTTGAAACCTATCATCAACGGTACAGGAAATTATTATATTGAACCACGAACCAGAAATGAACGCAGAATAGACGTTGTTATTGACTATGCAGGAGAGCAGTATATTATTGAATTAAAAATTTGGAGAGGGCAGCAATATCATGATGATGGTGAGCAACAACTATCTGATTATCTTGATTATCACCATCTGAAAAAAGGTTATCTCCTAACCTTTAATTTCAATCAGAATAAAGAAACTGGCATTAAGTATGTTCAGTTTGGTGATAAAGAGTTGATAGAAGCAACAGTATAGTCCAGAACCAACTAAAAAGTGGTGAAATTATGAGATTAAAACAATATTTACTTAATCTTCCAGAAAACAAAAATGATTATTCAATTTCAATTGCTGTCTACTGGAAAGAGCATTGCGACTTATGCAAACGTTCTATCATGATACAGGATGATGAATGTCATCTAACGTTTCATGATATTAGAGAAATGCAACGTGAAATGGAAGAAAATTTTGAAAATCATTCGATTTTCAATAGTTTTGTTAATGAAGATGCAATTGTTGTTTCAGACGAAAATAGGAGCATTTCTATAACGATTATTTACGAAGACATAGCTGACGCTTTTTATTGTGAAGAATGCAAAAATTAAAAAAAACTAATAAAAAAACAGCCTCTCAAATTTGAAAGGCTGTTTTTTAGTAGGCTTAAAAATTCAAATCTTACTTTTTAATTCGCTGATTTCGTCTTTCAATCTTGCAATTTCAGCATAGAGTTTCTTTACTTCTTCTGTTGCCTGTTTCGCTGATTCAGCAGCAGCTTTCTGTTCTGCAAGCACAGCTTTCTGCAATGCGATTTCAGCACGTTCTGCTGCCAAATTTGCCATCTGTTCTGCTTTCTCCTTTTCGTCTGTAAGTCTCTGATTCAGTTTTTCAATTTCCCTTTGTGCAGCTACCAGAGAATTTTCAGCGGTTGCCACTCTGTTTTCCAGCGTTGGAACACTTTCAGCGGCTTTCTTTGCTGTGTCGAGTTCTACCCGTAAGCTAGTGATAATTGTTTCCTTATCCGTAATAATTCCATTTTTAGCTTTAATTGCTTTTTCCTGCTCTGCTATCTTTTGCTCAGCTCGGTCGAGTTCGTCTCGCAAACTTTGTGAAATCTTTTCAGCAGTTGCAATTTGATGGTGTATAATAAAACTTGACACATCCGACATGAAGAGATATCATTAATA
>CAMWHN010000017.1 GCA_947174085.1 uncultured Ruminococcus sp. | reverse complement strand
TTATTATACAACAGAGCGTGATTTATTAAATATCTATGGCACTGGTAAAATGCAAGCAAATTTTATCAAGAACTCTATTTATTTTGAAGAAAAGGAGTGGATTACATTTCAGGTTGCTTGCAATCATATTACAGAAAAATCTAATATTACATTTCATGTTGTGCCACATGGTTCAGAGCATATATTAGAAAACACCATTGAATATACAAATGTAAAATATAACATGACTAGTTTATACGAAGCGGTTCATAAGAATTGTTACGGTTATTGCATGTTTGGGAAAGTTCCTGACGGTGATTATGATTTATTTATGCTAGCTGATGATGGAACAGAATTAGATAGTATTGTATTCACAGTCAAGTAAAATAAATAATAAAAATAATTAGAAGAAAGGATAGTTAGTTATGAAAAAAAAGATATTTATTTCTACTTTGACAGCATTCATATTATTATCAGCTCCTGTACCAATTCATGCAAATGCAATATTGGGTGATGTAAATCATGATTCTGTGCTTGATGTTAATGATGCCTATGCAATATTAGAACATTCTGCAAATATTGGGGCAGGGAATGGCGGAACGCTTTTTGATAAAGCACTTATGTCAGCAGATTACAATGCAGATGGTATCGTAAATGCAAGAGACGCTTTTAAAATTTTAGTTTATGTCTTACCCGTTCCAGATGAACCAAGACGACCATTCAAATTTGATGAATGGAAACAGGCATATACAACTCAGCTTAATAATTTTAAGTCTTATAAAAATTGTTATGAATTAGCAGATATTAACGGCGATTCTATTCCAGAATTATTTATTATGCTTGGAGATATAAGAAATACAGGAGATACAACTGAAACAATAGTTTATACTTATCAAAATGGCTCTTGTCAGCAAATTCATTTCCCAACAGAAAGCGGAGCTATTGATACTTGGAATATGTATATTTCTTTTGAATCTGACGGCTTATTTGTTTATCATTACGAAAGTTCTATAACGGATACTGGTAATTATTTTTATACTATTGATACCATTTATGAAATAGATGAAAATTTGCAGGCAATTCCGAAACATGAACTAATTAAGGATTATGCCAATGATAGTTACTATTTTGATGATACTTCTATTACAAAAGAAGAATATAATCATTATCATGAACATGCTTATTGGTTTGATCACTTTTATGATATAGAAAATCGTGATTTATTAAATATCTATGGTACAGGCAAATTAAAAGCAAATTTTATCAAAAATTCTATTCGTTTTGAAAAGGGCTGGCTTATGTTTAAAATTGATTGCAATCATATTACAGAAAAATCTAATATTACATTTCATGTCGTGCCACATGGTACAGAACATATATTGGAAAATGCAATTGAATATACAGATATAGAATTTTACATGAGTAGTTTATATGAAGCCGTTCATAATGATTATAATGCTTATTGTGTACTTGGAGAAATTCCCGACGGCGATTATGATATATTGTTTTTAGCAGATGATGGAACAGAAATAAATTATATTACATTCAAAGTTGAGGAAAATAAATCAGTTTATATTTATTAAAATTTTAATAAAAAAATTCTTTCTCTGTAACTAAATCATAAAAATATTTGCTTGACAAATAATTATTTTTGATTTATACTAGATAGGACAGATGAAAATAATTTGTTACTAACAAAAGCATTTCAAGTATATAAATGAAAGGATAGTTATCTATGAAAAAAAGAATATTGATTTTTCTGCTAACAGCATTACTTGTGTCAACAAGTTCTGCACTTCGTGCAGATGCAATCACACTAGGTGATGCAAATGGCGATTCTGATATTAATGCCTCTGATGCCTCTGACGTACTGATACATTCCGCAAGTATTGGTGCAGGAAATGGCGGTACACTTTTTGATGAGGCACTTACTTCGGCTGATGTCAATGGAGATGGTTTTGTAGATTCAGCTGATGCCTCTGAAATTTTGGTTTATGCCGCTGAAACAGGTGCAGGCAATTCCTATACATTCCCTGCTGAAAATCAGGTCACTGATGATGAATGGAAACAAGCTTATAAAATTCAGCTAGCAAATCTGCCAACTAATAAAGAATATTACTATGATTTAGCAGATATCAATTATGATTCGATTCCAGAACTATTTATCACGCTCTGGGAGGATACACCAACAACAACGATTTATTCTTATCAGAATGGAATCTGTCAGCCTATTATCTTCCAGACAAAGAGCGGAGCTGTTGCCACTTCCCTGAATACTATAAGTATTAATTATTCAGCAGATACAAATTCTTTACTGGCATGGATTTCCCAAGATGATTTACTTGTTGGTGAAGAATATCAATTAAATGGTACAAATGCCTCTCTGAAACACGAGTTTATTGAGGAATGGACTGATAATGGAACATGCTATTATTATGATGATGTTTCTGTTACCGAAGAACAATACCTTGCACTTTTCGAAAACGAAGAATCTTATTTTTATTATTGGCTTTCTTACTGTTCTATCACAGATACTGACTTATTTGATGCCTATAACAGAACAGGAGAATTACAGGTATCTTTTATAAATGATTCTGTTACTTTTGACTTGAATACTTCCCTGATTCATTATGATATAAATTGCCAGAATATTACTGAAAATTCTCATGCAACTATAAATCTTGTTCCTCATGGTACAGTCCATACACTAGAAAATGTTGAGAATACAGAAATAAGCTATACAGAATATCTATATGCAATTATTCATAATAGTGATAAAATAATTAATGCCCGAAAACTTATGGCAGGAGAATATGATTTATTTTTATTAGCTGACGATGGTGTTACAGAATTAGATAGTGTTACATTTACAGTAGTTGAAAAAGATACTAATTACAAAGATATTTATAAAAATAAATTAGCAAGTTTATCCAGTTCTGATTACATGTATAGTTTATATGATTTAGACAGCAATGGCATTCCAGAATTATTTATTTCTACTGGGGATTATCATGCCGCTGGAGTTGAATTATATACCTGTTCAGAAGAAGGCATTCTTGAACAACTCAATGCAGAGTATGGTTTGGGCAGTTATGGAACAATAAATGTTTCTGATGATATTTTATTAAGCTGGCATTATGGTATGGATTATGAAAGTGCATTCTTTTATCGCATGATTGACAATACAACATTGGAATTACAAGACTATTTTTCAATAGACCATAATACCACTCCGGCTACCTATTGCTATTATGAATCAAATATTACAGAAGCTGAATATCAGAAACTGCATGCACCTTATGAAAATTTAAATTATATAGCATTAGGCAGAGATTATGACATTACATATACAAGTCCAATCGATAATTATTAATAAAAAACTCCTGTATCTTTGCAGAACGCATTGATACAGGAGATTATTTTATTATTTTTTAGATAATTATCACATGATAACCTGTAATATTGCACAGAATTTTCGCATATTTACAAAACTTGTGATGTTCTGTCAAATCGCAAATACTCTATACAGGGACACAGGGGGGAATAATTTATTTATTACTTGTTATTAATAGCAGCCTGTGCAGCAGCCAATCTTGCAATCGGTACACGGAATGGTGAGCAAGATACATAATCTAAGCCAATCTTATGGCAGAACTCTACAGAAGTTGGGTCACCGCCATGTTCGCCACAAATACCGATATGCATTTCACGAACGCTTCTGCCCATCTTAACAGCCATATCCATTAACTTACCAACACCTGTCTGGTCGAGTTTTGCAAATGGGTCATTTTCAAAGATTTTTGCTTCATAGTAAGCATTCAAGAACTTGCCAGCATCGTCACGAGAGAAGCCGTAAGTCATTTGTGTTAAGTCATTTGTACCAAAGCAGAAGAACTCAGCTTCTTTTGCAATTTCATCAGCTGTTAATGCAGCTCTTGGAATTTCAATCATAGTACCAACTTCATACTTCAAATCAGCTCCTGCTGCTGCAATTTCAGCGTCAGCAGTTTCAACAACGAATTTCTTTACATATTTTAATTCTTTGATTTCGCCAACTAATGGAATCATGATTTCCGGTACTAAATCCCAATCTGGGTGAGCTTTCTTCACATTAATAGCCGCACGGATAACAGCTTTTGTCTGCATTTTTGCAATTTCTGGGTAGGTAACTGCCAGACGGCAACCACGGTGACCCATCATTGGGTTAAATTCATGCAGAGATGCAATAATATTCTTGATAGTTTCAACGGATTTGCCCTGTGCTTCAGCCAATTTCTGAATATCTTCTTCTTCTGTTGGAACAAATTCATGCAATGGTGGGTCTAAGAAACGAATTGTAACTGGGTTGCCTTCCAAAGCTTCATAGAGTGCTTCAAAGTCAGCCTGTTGCATTGGCAGAATCTTTTCAAGAGCAGCTTCACGTTCTTCAACAGTATCAGAACAAATCATTTCACGGAATGCAGCAATTCTGGATTCTTCAAAGAACATATGCTCTGTACGGCAAAGACCAATACCTTCTGCGCCGAGTTCTCTAGCTTTCTTAGCGTCAGCCGGTGTATCAGCGTTAGTACGAACTTTTAAAGTTCTATACTTGTCAGCCCAAGCCATAATTCTACCAAATTCGCCTGCAATCTGTGCGTCAACAGTTGGAATAATACCATCATAGATATTACCTGTTGTACCATCAATAGAAATTGCATCACCCTCTGTGAATGTCTTGCCAGCGAGTTCAAATTTCTTGTTTTCTTCGTCCATTTTGATATCGCCACAGCCAGATACACAGCATGTACCCATACCACGAGCTACAACAGCCGCATGAGATGTCATACCGCCACGAACTGTTAAAATACCTTGTGCAGACTTCATACCAGTAATATCTTCCGGAGATGTTTCCAAACGAACCAAAACAACTTTTTCGCCTTTTTCAGCCCATTCTACAGCGTCATCTGCTGTAAATACAATCTTACCGCAAGCTGCACCTGGAGAAGCACCTAAGCCCTTGCCAATTGGTGTAGCAGCTTTCAAAGCTTTTGCATCAAACTGTGGGTGCAACAGAGTATCCAAATTTCTTGGGTCAATCATTGCAACAGCTTCTTCTTCGGTCTTCATGCCTTCGTCAACTAAATCACAAGCAATTTTCAAAGCAGCCTGCGCTGTTCTCTTGCCGTTTCTTGTCTGGAGCATATACAAATGACCATGTTCCACAGTAAATTCCATGTCTTGCATGTCATGATAATGATTTTCCAAAGTAGCACAAACTTCTTTGAAATCTGCAAAAGCTTGTGGGAATTTTTCTTCCATCTGAGCAATTGGCATAGGAGTTCTAACGCCGGCTACAACGTCTTCGCCCTGTGCATTTGTCAAAAATTCGCCCATGAGTTTCTTTTCGCCTGTTGCAGGGTCACGAGTGAATGCAACACCAGTACCGCAATCATCACCCATGTTACCAAATGCCATAGACTGCACGTTTACAGCAGTACCCCAGCTAAATGGAATATCATTGTCACGTCTATAAACATTTGCTCTTGGGTTGTCCCAACTACGGAATACAGCTTTAATTGCACCCATAAGTTGTTCTTTTGGGTCAGCAGGGAAATCTACACCGATTTTTTCTTTATATTCAGCTTTGAATTGAGAAGCGAGTTCTTTCAGGTCGCCAGCAGTTAATTCAACGTCCTGTGTCACACCTCTTTCAGCTTTCATTTTGTCAATAAGTTCTTCAAAATATTTTTTGCCAACTTCCATTACAACGTCAGAATACATTTGAATAAATCTTCTGTAGCAGTCCCAAGCCCATCTTTCATTGCCAGATTTTTCAGCAATAGATGCTACAACTTCTTCATTCAAGCCTAAATTCAAGATTGTATCCATCATACCAGGCATAGATGCTCTTGCACCAGAACGAACAGAAACAAGCAGAGGATTGTTAATGTCACCAAATTTTTTGCCGGTAACTTCTTCCATCTTAACGATGTTTTCTTCAATTTCAGCCATAATTTCTTCGCTGATACCGTTGTCTTCATAATACTGTGTACAAGCTTCTGTTGTAATCGTGAAGCCCTGTGGTACTCTGTCTTTGCCGAAAATAGAAGTCATTTCAGCCAGATTCGCACCCTTTCCGCCGAGAAGTTCACGCATAGTAGCGTTACCCTCAGTGAACTGATAAACATATTTCTTGCTCATTGGTCTTTACCTCCAAAATAGATTTCTCCGGCATTGAGGACAAGCCTCTGCCGGTTTACTTTCTTATTATACCATATTATGCAAAAAAAATCTATCGTTTTTTGGTAGAATTTCTGCTTTAATTTTACAACAATTTTCACAAAAATTATGAATAAACTAAAAACTTTTCCAGAAAATAAAAAAACACCTGCCAGATGACAGGCGTTTTCTATCAAATTTTATTTCTGTATCAGCATACGCTTGAGAAGCATGAGATCAAATATATTAATGATTCCGTCTTGATGCAGGTCTGCACTCTGCCAGTTCGGCAGGTTGCCAGAACCACGCAACCATTTTTGCAACATCACAACGTCAGTCACACCAACTTCACCATCACAATCAATGTCTCCTAGGACGAAGTTTGGAGTCCAATACAGGCGTATAAAATCAGAGCTAAGAACAGCTTCATGAAAGTGTATATAGATTTCTGCTTTGTTTTTGACCTGTCCAGCAGGATACCCCATATATGCATCATCTTTTATCGTCATTCTATATGGCTCATCGCAATCCTCATATTCGACAACTCCCTGCACAATTTCAAAAGGAATACCTAAAATTTCGCAAAGTTCTTTTTCCCATGCTTCACTACTGTGATCAGTTTCAACAAACTTAACATCATCATTTAACTGAAACTTGACCCCCCCTATATACGAGCTATAAATATATTCCCTGTTCTGTTCATAATATTCCTTTGCAGATTGTGGCACATCTTCCAAAGCCAGAAATTCTTTATCACTAAGAGCAAGAAATTCTTCAAAGCTATAGGGCAGAATATAATCTTTAGGTCGAGTTTCAAGAACCCCCTGACAGTTTTCAATAACAGCCCAATCCTCATCACTGAATGATAAAGCCGAAAAGTTCCCTATGCTTATTAAAAGCATCACTGTGGAAATAGTAGCTGTAAGAATTGATTTTATTTTCATATAGCCATCTCCTTTACGAACAAACAGAAAGTAAACTATTACTTTCTAGTTCAGCATAATTGTTAATTAGAAAATCGTTCACTGTCATATTATATTCTTCCTGAATAATGTCCTCTAATGAGCAACCCCACTCCTCAATATAATCGGAAATCTGATAGCTAGTTCCATTTGCATTAGCAATATGCTTATTCATTGCAATAACATCTATGATGTCAACTTCACCATCACTGTTATAATCAGCTAGTTTTTTCTGCAAATTTGAGAAAACTCTGTTTTCAGCAAGATACTCCATGACAGCTAGCGAGTCTTCACTTGTAATGGGGAGATTATCGTAATATCTTACTCTACCTTTGGCAATCTGCACATAAATGCTATGTTCAAATTTTACTGTAGAACTACTCAAACTCCCATTGACACCATAATTAGGAGCAATTTTATTATTTAAATTATCAACAATTTTATAGGTAATATTATTTGTTCTATAACTAGTACTTCCTGTTGTTTTGAATGTCCAAAAGCTCGTCAGACAATCATCAATATTAAAAATATCGCCTATTTCGAAAAAGTCAAATGCCATTTTACAAACAGCATAATTCGAGCTATTAGATGACAACGACGAGTGCCATTTCATAGTATTCGCTGTTGAACCTTTATCTCCATAATATCTTATGCTCCATTTATTCTCTGATTTTAGGGAGACAATTCCAGCGAAATTCACATCACATTCCTGTACATTCATGAAATTAAAACCAGTATTTGTTTCGAACACAGGACTTCTTGCTTCAGCATAATTCCATGTATTTTCATGCACACTAGTAGAATTTAAGGCATCATATGCCACCCAGGTAAATCCATTATTCCTCCAATCAGTCCCCCAGGAATTAACAAGTTTGAATGCTCCTGTCAGTGTTTCACCACCAGCAGTTATTTTGATATTATCATCATATCCCACAACAGCCATCGCATGATTACCAACTGGAGTTTTACTGCCTCTGACAACGCACCATTCCCCATTAGATGTTTTTCCCCACTTGAATCCATTTACATTTGTTCCAATAACAGCAATATGTCCATTAGCAATCATGCTTTTTACTGCCTCAAATCCAGGCGATAATGTAGAATCAACACATATATGACTGCTAGTCGGACGATAATGAAGTGCTTCTATCAATTTTTCTTCATTGTCTGACCATTCATAAGAATAATTATCTTTATCATATGGATAATCTGCCAGTTTCATCGAACCATGCTGTTTTAAAATTTTGTAAGCTTCATCTATAACTGTTGCTCTGTTTTTACCACCATTGATATAATTGTAAACAAAAGCTGGTGAATAAATATTATTTTCATCTGTACCAGTAGTAATTCCTCTTTTTCTATTTGCCTCATAAGTAAATTGGTAGTAAGTTGTAGCCCATGCTACACAAGAACCTATTTCACCCTGTGCGCCAACTGGAGGAAAATACTTGGCAGTTGTGCTGTCAGTAGAAATATCAAATTTTGATGGAAGTGATGCATATGCTCTGGGATTAATTCCAAAATCCTCTAAATTCAGCTCGGGGATTGAACTATCACTTTCACACAAAAGTGCATCATTTGTTACATAACCATCCTCATTGATTATAATAGAATCTACACTTTCCAATTCTTCTGCATTAGCAGGCTTCACTTCTACCACCAGAAATGCTGTCAGCAATGCCATACTTGTTGAGACAATCCGTTTAAAAATATTCAAAATAACCACTCCTTTTCAGTATCAAAAGCAAACTTTTTGGTCTGCCCCCTATAATACCATTATAGCATAATTTTCCAATAAAGTCCATCGTTTCTTTTGCCAAAATTCAACGTTATTTTTTGGAATAATCTCCAAAAATTTGAAAAATATTTTTATAAAAATTTACATTAAAATATCTTATAGAATTATTGTTTTAACTATTAAAAGTCCCCTTATATTTATCTTATGAAGTGAGTACGTTCAAACGGTTCTTTTTCAGGCAGACCATAAGCTTCCTTACCAAGTGCAATACTTTTCATGAGGAAAGTCATATTTCTAGCAAGAGTTCTCATTGTCTGTAACCCCTCTACATCTTGTAATGCTTCCCCCTGTATTCTACCATGTATGCTATTCCAGTACTGACTGGACGCAATTGGCATACCAGATATTGTAAAAAACTTATTCATTTCATCAAATGTCGATGATAAACCGCCACGTCTTGCAACTGCTATGCCTGCACCAACTTTCATTGTTTTATCAAAGTGTGTGCTGTAGAAAAGCCTTGTCAGGAACGCTATCAGAGTCGCATTTGCAGACGCATAATAAACTGGACTTCCAACTACAAGACCATCACATTCCTGAAATTTCTTTGCTGTTTCGTTTACTATGTCATCAAAGACACATCTTCCTTTTTCAACACACGAATTGCAGGCAATACAACCTCTTACAGCCTGATTGCCAACATGAATCATTTCAGTTTCAATGCTATTTTCATTGAAGATTTTTTCCATCTCATTTAAGGCAATGTATGTATTACCTTTGGAATGTGGACTTCCGTTGATTAATATTACTTTCATAAAATTACCTCCCTTAAACTCATTAACTCATTGTAGCATAATTTTCCAAAAAACTCTATTGTTTTTTTAACCAAAATTAAACGTTAATTTTTAGAATAATTTCTAAAACTCTGAAAATATTCCTAATTATAAATAAAATATAAATAAAATATTAATTTTTGATGAATTTTAAGGATATGCTCTTGATTTTTCTAAAAAACATGCTATACTAGAATTAGCACTCTCGGAGCTAGAGTGCTAATATTAATTCAAGAAAAGAGGAATTTATAAATGGAAACAAAGGCTTTTCAAGCAGAATCTAAAAAACTGCTTGACATGATGATTCATTCAATTTATACACATAAGGAAATTTTCTTGCGTGAATTAATTTCTAATGCAAGTGACGCAATTGACAAGCTATATTTTCGTTCTTTGACAGATAATTCTGTTGGATTAAATAAAGGCGATTTTTTCATTCGTCTGGATATTAACAAAACAGAACGAACAATTACAATTACAGATAATGGCATTGGTATGACAGAAGAAGAACTAGAACATAATCTTGGCACAATTGCAAGCAGTGGTTCTTTGAAATTTAAGACAGATAATAAACTTGGTGAAGACCAGCAAATTATTGGTCAATTTGGTGTGGGATTCTATTCGGCATTCATGGTCGCAAAACGTGTAACCGTTTATTCCAGAGCATTTGGCGAAGAACAGGCTTATAAATGGCAATCTGAAGGTGTCGAGGGCTATACGATTGAACCTACTGACGAAATTAGCGAACTAACAAAACATGGCACTAAAATTGTATTAGAATTAGCAGATGATTCTGACGAGGAAAATTATAGCGAATTTTTAGAAGAATTCAGAATCCAACATCTTGTCAAGAGATATTCTGATTATATCAGATTCCCAATTCAGATGGAAGTTTCTCATAGAAAACTAAAAGAGGGTTCAACTGACGAATATGATTTAGAAATTAATTTAGAAACGCTTAATAGTCAAGTACCTTTGTGGCGTAAAAACCGTTCTGAATTAAAAGATGATGATTATCATAATTTTTATCAAGAAAAATTTAATGACTATATGCCACCTATGGCATTCAAGCATGTTCACAATGAGGGAGCTGTTAGCTATGACGCTTTGTTATATATTCCGTCAAAAGCTCCGTTTGATTATTATACTCGTGAATATGAAAAAGGTCTGCAATTATATACAAATGGCGTGTTAATTATGGAAAAATGTGCGGACTTGCTACCGGATTATTATAGTTTTGTCAAGGGTCTTGTGGATTCAGAAGATTTGTCTTTGAATATTTCCCGTGAAATGCTTCAGCATGACAGACAATTAAAATTAATTGCCAAAAGCATTGAAAAGACAATTCATAATGAATTAATTCGCATGCTGAATAACGACCGTGAAAAATATGAGAAATTCTTTGACGCATTCGGCACACAGATTAAATATGGCATTTGCAGTGATTACGGTATGCACAAAGATGATTTACAAGATTTATTAATTTTTAAATCTTCTCGTGAAGATAAATTAATTACTCTCACTGAATATGTGGAGCATATGCCAGAAGAACAGAAAGATATTTATTATGCCTCTGGTAACACGATAGAGCAAATTAAAGCGTTACCACAAACAGAAGCTGTTCTTGCCAAAGGCTATGAAATTTTGTATTTTACAATTCCAGTAGACGAATTTGCTGTAAAAAATATGATTTCCTTCAAAGATAAAAATTTCAAATCTGTAACTGCGTCTGATTTAGATTTAAACACAGAAGAAGAAAAGAAAGCTCTTGACGAAAAAACAGAAGAAAATAAATCTTTGTTTGAAACGATGCACAAAGCTTTAGATGGCAAAGTAGAAAGAGTTACTTTATCTAGCCGTTTGAAATCACACCCAGTTTGCTTAACAAGTGAGGGCGATTTGACACTAGAAATGGAAAAAACGCTTAATGCAATGCCAACTGATACCAAAGTACAGGCAAAACTTGTATTAGAATTAAATCCGGAACACCCTGTATTTGAAAAATTAACAGCTTTGAATGGTTCTGACAATGAAAAAGTACAGAAATATGCAAAATTGTTATATAACCAAGCATTATTAATGGAAAATATGCCAATTGATAATCCAGCAGAATTTTCTAATTTAATTTGCGAACTCATGTAAGTATGAATGATTCTGGTAAGCCTGTTGTGTTACAATGGGCTTATTGGTCTTTATATTAGAAAGGATTTTATTTATTATGTTTGATGCGATTTTGCAATTTTTTGTAAAGCTCTTGCCTAAGCCGTTAAAAAATTTATATGCTAAATTTGAAGAATTAATAATTTATATTTATTATGGTGTTCTTACAACAATTGTAAATACCATTGTGCAGTTTGGTATGGAATTTGGAATTTTACCACATACTAACTTAGCAGAATCTATAGAAAATTTTATGCTGGAATTAAGTACAGAATTTAGTATTCTGGCAAATATTGACTGGGCAAATCGCACGGAAAATTTTATTTCAACAACAGTTGCTTGGATTGTTGCCGTTATTTTTGCTTTTTATGTCAATAAAAAATATGTTTTCAAGAGTAAAACAGAATCTACAAAACAGTTTATGTGGGAATTATGGACATTTATTTCTGCTAGATTATTATCTTTGGCAATGTCTGTTGGCATTATGCAACTTGGTGTACCCCTGTATACAATGGAAGACGGAAATAAAAACTTCTGGATTTATTTCATATTCTATTTTAGTCAGCAAGTTGTTGTGACTTTGGCAAATTATTTCTTGAGTAAATTTATTATTTTTAAAAAGCAAAACAAGGAGATTTAAATTTATGTATATTTATCAGCGTACACCGTATTATTATGAAACTGACCAAATGAAAATTATTCATCATTCTAATTACATTCGTTGGTTTGAAGAAGCCAGAATCGCCTATTTTGACAGCGTAGGCTATAGCTTTGCCAAACAAGAACAGCAAGGCATTGTTTGCCCTGTTCTGACAGTAGATGTAAATTATCTCAAAATGGTATATTTCGGCGAGACAGTTCAGATTGAAACAAAATTAATGTCTTATAACGGTGTGCGCTACGGATTTGCTTACACTGTAAGAAATTCTAATACAGGACAAATTTGCTGTACCGGTACAAGTACACACTGTTTTTTGAATCCGCAAGGCAAGCCGATTCGAGTAAAAAAAGAATATCCCTTAGCACATGAAATGCTGACACAAGCGTTACAGAATGACATAAAAACAGACAATTAATCATAACTTATTGTATAATTCAAGTGATTTTTAACAGGATTTTATATTTGATTTCTGTCTTTTATCCAATTTGTGACGATTTCACATCACATATTTGTAGAAAATGTCAATTGTAACCAACGCAAAAATAAGGTATACTATTAATGGTAAGATTTTTCTTATTCAATTTTAAGAAAGGAGAACGTCTTAAATTAAGTTTATTAATTTGGAGACGGGCAAAATGATTATGGCAGTAAACGATTCTAGCGAAGTAAAGAAATTTAAAAAGCAGTTTAGTGAAAGACTGCAAAACAAGTTTAATGTTTCCCCTGAGGAAGCGTCCGACCAGCAAGTTTATGAGGTATTGTCTGCACTAGTTGTAGAACATCTCAAAACAAAACGTAGGAAATTTATCAACCAAGCGCATTCTGTAGGAAAGAAACAAGTTTATTATCTTTCTATGGAATTTTTAATGGGTCGCTCTTTGAAAACCAGTTTGTATAATCTGGAAATGGCAGACGCTGTAAAAGAAATGCTTGCCGGATTTCATATTAATCTGGATAAAATTTATGAATGCGAACCTGATGCAGGGTTGGGCAATGGCGGTTTAGGTCGTCTTGCAGCTTGCTATCTGGACGGCATGGCAACACAGGCAATGCCTGCTATGGGACATTCTATTTGTTATGAATACGGCATTTTCCAACAGAAATTGGAAGACGGTTGGCAAACAGAATTGCCTGACAACTGGTTACCCGGCGGAAGCGTATGGCTTGACCCAAAACCAGAAAAAGCAATCGAAGTGCATTTCGAGGGTGAATTAAATGAATATTGGGATAATCAATATCATCATATTTCTCATGTAAATTATAGCACAGTTATGGCAACACCTTATGATATGTATGTTTCCGGTTATGACAGTACAGGTGTTTCTGTTTTGCGTTTGTGGTCTGCAAAGGCACCATCTTTTAATATGGAGCTGTTTAATCAGGGTGACTATGCAAAAGCTATCGGACAAAACTCTATGGCAAATGCTATTTCTAAAATTTTATATCCAAATGACAATCATCTGGAAGGTAAGTCTTTAAGATTACGTCAGCAATATTTCTTATGTGCTGCTGCTGTAGGCGATATTGTAAAT
Source organism: uncultured Ruminococcus sp. (assembly GCA_947174085.1). Taxonomy (GTDB): domain Bacteria; phylum Bacillota; class Clostridia; order Oscillospirales; family Ruminococcaceae; genus UBA3855. The sequence continues at coordinate 3,491 of CAMWHN010000017.1, read as the reverse complement.
ACACACATGAATGTATATGGTACTCTGGATAATCTGCATGAAAAAGTGGCAATTCATATTAATGATACACACCCAACACTTGCAATTCCGGAATTAATGCGTATTTTATTAGATGATTGCGGTTATGGTTGGGAACAGGCTTGGCATATTGTGACTAATACGTTTGCTTATACAAATCATACAGTCATGGCAGAAGCTCTTGAAAAATGGGACGTGAATATGCTCAAGCATATTATTCCAAGAATTTTCTCTATTATAGTTGAAATTAATAATCGTTATTGTCAGTCTCTCATGGAACGCAATGGTTATGATTCTGCAAAAACAACCAGAATGTCTATTATTAAAGATAATACAATTCATATGGCTACACTTTGTGTTGCCGCTTCTCATAGTGTAAACGGCGTTTCTAAACTGCATTCTGATATTATTAAAACAGATGTATTCAGAGATGAAGCCGCTGACACACCGCATAAATTCAAGAATGTTACAAATGGTATTGCTTATCGCCGTTGGCTGTATCAGTCTAATCCAGGGTTGACAGAACTTTTAAAAGATAAAATCGGTGACGGTTTCTTGAAAGACGGTGCAGAATTATCTAAATTAACTGTATTTGCAGACGATGATGAAACACTTGAAAAAATTATGGCTGTGAAAAAACAGAATAAAGCTCGTTTTGCAAAATATGTAAAACAAAATTCCAGAATTATTCTGAATACAGACAGCATTTTTGACGTGCAAGTAAAACGTTTGCATGAATACAAACGTCAGCACCTGAATGTTATGAATATTCTTGCACAGTATAATTATTTGCTTGAAAATCCAAATGCTGACTTCACACCTAAAACTTATATTTTCGCCGCAAAAGCAGCTCCGGGGTATTATTTGGCTAAGCAGATTATTAAAATGATTTGGGCGATTTCAGAAGAAATTCGCAAAAATCCTAGAATTTCAGATAGACTCGCTGTGCATTTTATTGAAAATTACAGTGTTACACTCTCTGAATTATTAATGCCTGCTGCTGATATTTCTGAACAGATTTCACTCGCCGGTACAGAAGCTTCTGGTACAGGTAACATGAAATTAATGCTGAATGGTGCTGTTACTTTGGGTACACTGGACGGCGCAAATGTGGAAATTAAAGACGCTGTCGGTGATGATAATATTATTATCTTCGGTATGAAAACAGAAGAAGTCAATGCAATGAAAAATTATTATCACCCTGAAAAATTATATCATGAAAATTATTTGATTCGTGATTGCATTAACAGAATGTATCATGGTATTAATGGCTGTACGTTCAATGAAGTAGCAGATTCTCTCAAACAAAGAGATCCGTATATGGTACTTGCTGATTTTGATTCTTACAGAAATGCACAGAAATTCAGCACAGAATGCTATAATGACACGAAACGTTGGGCAAAAATGTCGCTCATGAATACGGCTGGAGCTGGTATTTTCTCCGCTGACCGTAGTGTAAATGATTATGCTCGTGACATCTGGGGGCTTTAATAATTTTTAAAAATTTCTAAAAAAACACATGTGCAAAAGCGTGTTTGACATAACTGTTAGACACGCTTTTTTACTAATAATTTTCCGAAATCGTGTAAGTTATTTTTTTGAAAGGAGTTTTTTCTATGAGCCATTTATATGACAGTTGGGATTTAAATTATAAATCACCCTTCGGTGCAGTCAAAAGAGGTAAAGTTATTTTTTTCTCAATTAGACTTCCAAAAGAAATTAAACCTGATTTTCCGCCTTGTATTGTAATTTATCGTCCCGGATATAAAGAAAGATTTATGAATCTGCATATTGTTTCCGAAGAAGATGATTGTTTTGTCTGGAATACAGGCTATATTCCCAAATATACTGGTGTGCATTATTATTATTTTGCTTATACTACAAAAGGACAAAGATTTTATATTAAAAAAACTGCCGGACATATTGGCAATTTAAATGACGGTGATTTATTTCAATTGACAGTTTATTCTGAAGATTATAAAACACCGGATTTTCTCAAAGGCGGTGTCATGTATCAGATTTTTCCGGATAGATTTTACAAAAGCGGAAAACCACATGAAAATATTCCAGCAGGTCGTGTATTGCGTGACGATTGGGGCGGTACGCCGTATTATAGACCTGACCAGAATGGACATGTCTGGAATAATGACTATTTCGGCGGTGATTTAGCAGGGATTCAAGAAAAATTGCCCTATTTGCATGACTTAGGTGTGACTTGTATTTATTTAAATCCTATTTTTGAATCTCATGAAAATCATAGATATAATACAGCAAATTATCGCAAAGTTGACCCATTATTAGGCACAAATGAAGATTTTAAGGAACTCTGTAAAGAAGCGTCTAAACTGGGAATTAGCATTATTTTAGACGGTGTATTTTCTCATACAGGTGCAGACAGCATTTATTTTAATAGATATAATCGCTATGACACGGTGGGAGCTTATCAGTCTAAAGACAGTGAATATTTCTCTTGGTATACGTTCTGGAATTTCCCTAATGAATATGAATCATGGTGGGGCTTTGAAACGCTTCCTAATGTACAGGAAAATAATAAACAATATACTAATTATATTTGTGGTAAAAATGGTGTGTTAGAATATTGGCTTTCTCTAGGCGCAGCCGGTTTCAGACTTGACGTTGCAGACGAATTGCCAGACCAGTTTCTTGAAAATTTACGCACGGCTGTTAAAAAATATAATCCTCAAAAAATTGTAATCGGTGAAGTTTGGGAAGATGCCTCTAACAAAGAAGCTTATGGTGTAAAACGCCGTTATTTACTCGGTGACCAGTTAGATTCTGTTATGAATTATCCGTTTCGAGATGCGATTATTAATTATATCAAAGGCATGTCAAGTCGTGATTTCCAGAATTGTATTATGACTATTTTAGAAAATTATCCAAAGCCTACTGTTGATGTATTAATGAATTTTGTTTCTACACATGATATTGAACGTGCAATTAATCGCTTTGGCGGTGAATCCTGTGACGATAAATCAAAAGACTGGATGGCAGAGCGTTATCTCAACGAGTGGGAATATCGCCGTGGCAAAGCTATGTTACAGGCTGCTATGGTATTAATGTATTTCTTACCCGGTGTGCCTAGTATTTATTACGGTGATGAAGCCGGTTTACAAGGCTATAAAGACCCTTTTAACCGTCGTTGCTATCCGTGGGGACATGAAGATAAAGAATTAATTAATTTTACAAAAGAATTAGGCAAAATCAGACTTGCTTATAAAGTATTTAAAAATGGCAGAATGCAATTCTTACCAGCTCAAAATGATGTCATTGCTTTTGCCAGAATACAAGAAACTGCTGGTGTTTCTGTGCAAATTTATGTGAATCGCTCTCAACATGAACAACATGTAAATTTTCAAGCTTGTTCTGAAAAATATGTGTTTGAAAAAATAGAACATGGTTTGTTAGAAGATAATTTAGTAAAATTACAGCCGTTTGATTACGCTGTGATTGTT
>CAMWHN010000016.1 GCA_947174085.1 uncultured Ruminococcus sp. | reverse complement strand
AGGTGATAATTTGAAAAAAATATGTATAGTTGTTATTTTATTATTAGCAAGTTGTTTAACAGGCTGTAAGCAAGAACCAGAACCAGATAATAATAATCAAATGATAGAAACACTGGAAAATAATAATATTAATACAGAATTGGAGTCAGAACCAGAATCAGAAACAGAAAAATTGCAAGAAATAAAGCCAATAAATGTGTCTTTTCCGGAAACGGATTTCAATGCACTTACGTTTAATGACAGAAAATTTAGCTTTGTGAGTATTATTAATGATGAGGATACCTGTGCAGAGGGGACGCTTTCTGTTGAAAATATTGACGGAAATTTTATGCTTAAATTTACAGATTTATCTACCAATGCAGATAATTTAGAAAATGCTGTGCAGAAAATTTGTATTTCTGTTGATAAATTGCTAAATCCAGACCAATTAGAAAGTGTTTTTGCGATTGGTTTTGATAGCTATGCACAAGCAAAAGATAATTTCAATATAGAATCTAATATTTTTATCAATGGCGGAACAGTTTGCGCTAATGGCGAACAGTATAATTTTGAAGAAGTTTCCGTTTCTGAATCCAATGCATATCATGTAAAATTGAAATTTGAAAATGGAAAATATTGGGATAACTCACAAGAAAATATAAATTTAATGATTACATGTTCGGGTATGCAGAATAGTTCTGATTTGTATTTTGATAATATTATTTTTTATGACCAAGAGGGCAATAGCATTCCGTTAAATCCGTCTTATTAAAAAAATTTAGAACAGGAAGAATTACTATGAAAAAATTAAGAATAACAGCAATTTTTATATGCTTGCTATGGGTTTTAAATTTAACTGGTTGTGGATTCGCAGGCACAACTTACAAAGACTATGTGCAAGCAGTGTTAGATGCCAGTTATCATAACGAATATGATGCTTATCATGATATGACGATTTCTACAATTCCGGAAGCAAGTGATTTATTTAGAAATGAATCAAGTGCTTTGAGTGAACGAATGAGAAATTATTATGGTGTAAAATCTGACATGATTTCTCAAGATACAATTGAATTATATGATAAACTTGCAGTAGAAATTCTGAAAAAAACAAAATATACTGTCCGTGATGTGATAAAAACAGAAAATGCTTATCAAGTGACTTTGATTATTTCGCCAATTGATTTCTGGGAAAAATCAGAACCTGAAATAAAAGCCTATTATGAAAATGAATTTACACCAAAATATAAACAAGCTCCCACACAGGAAAAAGCAAATCAATTAGAAGAAGTCTATGCCAAACAAGTATATAATATTTTAAATCAGCGCATGAAAAATTTAGATTATCTCACACCAGTAGAATATAGTTTCACAATAGGCACAGGCGAATATACTGTGACTGGTGAAATTTGGCAAGAAATTGATAAACTATTATTAAATTATTAAATTAATATCCGGATAATATATCCGGATATTTTTTATATTAAAAAAAAGCGGTTCTGAACTAGAACCGCCTAAAAAATAATAAGGATGTAGGATTTATGATAGTATGATTATAGCATATTTTACGGAATCTGTCAAGGTTTCTATATAGCTTTTGTAGAAATTACTAATTTTTAATTAAAATATTTTGCATATTGCCTAAATTATAAAATTATTTTCCCTCTAGTTTACGGCATTCTTTTTCTTCTTTCGTAACACGAGCTTTGCCAACACGAAGTACTTCTACTTCAGAACGGTCAATTGTATAGGGCATATTTTCTTCATTTTCGGGACGAATTTTAAGTTTTCCTGTAATTAAATTTGCATCTTCTACAAAGCCTTTGCCCTGTGGTGTTTTCACAAGTGAATTTATTTTCGGTGTGATTTTTTGTAATTCTTCATAAGCATCTTGTTCATGTTTCAGGCAACACATTAATCTTCCGCAAGTGCCAGATATTTTAGTCGGATTCAAAGACAAATTTTGTGATTTTGCCATCTTAATAGAAACAGGCTGAAAATCACCTAAATAGCTTTTGCAACAAAATTCACGACCACAAACACCTAAACCGCCAAACATTTTGGCTTCATCACGCACGCCAATTTGACGCAATTCAATTCGCATTCTAAATATTGCTGCTAAATCTTTGACTAATTCCCGAAAATCTACACGAGAATCTGCTGTAAAATAAAATAATAATTTACTGTTATCAAATGCACAATTTACGTCTACTAATTTCATTTTTAAATCATGCAAAGCTATTTTTTGTTCACAAACAGCAAATGCTTTTTTTTCTTTTTGCTGATTTAATTCCAGTGTTCTGAAATCTTCTTGATTCATAATGCGAATAATAGATTTTAATGGAGAAACAACTGTGTCATCATTAACTTGCTTATTCGCAATGGCAATGATTCCCCATTCTATGCCTTTGGAAGTTTCTACAATTACTTTTGTTCCTATAGGAAGTGTCAAGTTATTAGTCGAAAAATAATATATTTTATTAGAATTTTCAAAACGAACACCAACTATTTCAATCATAAATTTCAAACCTTTCTAATATTTTAATTTATTATAACAAATTTCCACCGAAAGCAGATAATGCTAATTTCACACTGACATTAGAATCTATTGCAAGATATGCATTTCTAATAAAATTTTGCAATTCTATGGCACGGCTTACTGTCAAAACAGAAGCTAATGCTTGTGCGCTGGTTTTATCACAGCCCATTAGAAAATTACTTTGATATTTTATTACTAACGCATCACGAACTTGTAAATTCAATAATATTAAAAATTCTAAAGCCTGCTGTCTGTCTTTTTCATAGAAATATAAAATTTTTAATATTTCATAATATTTTCTAGTTGCAATTGCATTTGTAAAATTCGCAACCTGTTTTGTTAATTCCTGCATATCCTCGTTTTCAAGCCAATCTAAAGCCTTTCCAATATTACCGCCACAGGCATTGACCGCTTTTTCAGTATCTGGTATATTCTTGCCCTGTGCTAATAAAGCCGTTTTGCAATCTTCTTGACTACAGGGATTCACAGCGATTTGCATCATGCGTGATAGCATAGTATCAAGAAAAACTGTTTTTTGTTCCGCTGTGAATAATAAAATTACATGTTCCGGCGGTTCTTCTGTGAGTTTTAACAGCGTATTCTGAGCCGGAATGCTAATGTTGTCACAGTCTGTAAATAAATAAATTTTTAAATTATCATCATTCGGCGCAACAATCGCATCATGACAAATTTTTTTAACAGTATCTACAGAAAAGCCCTGTTTTTTGCCGGAATGCTCTACAAATATAAAATCTGGGTGGCTGTCATGCAGAATTTTTCTACAATTCCGGCATTCACCGCAAGGAGCATGTTTCTCATGGCACAAAGCCGTCATAGCAAAATATTTTGCAAGCGTTTTTCTGCCTGAACCTTTTTCGCCATAAAATAAACACGCATGTGGGAAATGCTGATATTTTTTCATGATTTTGATTAATTTTATATTTTCTGCATTGCCATAAACTTCAAACATACTCATAATTTTTCAAACCGTTCTACATCTGTTACAAATATAGTCGCTCCGCCAACTTCTACTTCCACAGGAAAATGAATTTCAGAACTAATTGGCAATCCATTCGGCACAGTTTTCTTACGTTTATGGCTTTTTTGCCTGATTACTTCTATTAATTCTTCCAGACGGCTATCTTCTACACAAAGTAAAAAAGTTGTATTTCCTGCACTTAAAAAACTGCCTGTAGACGCAAGTTTTGTTGCATAGAATCCAGATTTTAGCAAAGATTTACTTACTGCTTGGCTATCATCACCATTCACAATTGCAAATACAAGTTTCATAACAAATCTCCCTGAATCATAATTTTATTATTTCGCTGTTACAGCAATTCTATTATAACATAATTAAAAAAAAAAAGAAAGGGTATTAAAAAAACTGCTTTGTAATTTAACATGAGTTAATTGAATTTTTCTGATTTTTATTTTCTATCTGCATAATTTTATCCCTGCTTTCACCAAGAAAGCAGGGACTTTTTTAACTCTAAGTAAGTGTATACTCATCTGAAATAGTATGTTTTTCAGAATCAAATTTAATAAGCTTATTATCTCTAAAAGTAAATGTTCCTGTTTCACGATAAGGCATTTGTTTATGTGCTGTTTTGGAACAGGCTAAACGGAATTTTTCGCCGTTTGGTGTTTCTAAAATTAATCCATATTTTTCATTATGAATCGAAGAATGCTGATACTCATCTAGCAAACGCTCACGTTCATCAAATTTAAATACAACGCAAGCTGTTTCCGTCTTAAAATTAGAACGATTTTCTTTAGGAGTTACTTGTTTTTCTTGTTTATTATTATCTTCTTCGTTTTCATATTCTTCTTCGTCTTCGTCATTGTCTGTTATTTTATCACCAAACATGGTTCTGCTACTGGAAATTACAATCATCAGTAGCAGAACAAAACCTAGAATTGCAAGACCAAATAATAAAATTGTAGTAAGTGACATAAATTATAGCCCATTCGGATTTTGTTGCATGAATCGCCAACTATCTGCACACATAGTTTCTAAATTTTCATGCGCTTCCCAGTTGAGAAGTTTTTTTGCGAGTTCAGCATTTGCATAAGAAGAAGCAATATCTCCGGCACGTCTGTCAGTGATGCGATATTTTAACGCATGACCACAAGCTTTTTCATAAGCATGAATCATTTCTAATACACTCACACCTTGACCCGTTCCAAGATTAATGGCAATAAAGCCTTGATTTTGATTTGCGTAAGCAATTGCAGAAACATGTCCTTTTGCTAAATCTACTACATGAATATAATCTCTAACGCCTGTACCGTCTGGGGTATCATAATCATTGCCAAATACAGAAATTTGTTCTAATTTACCAACAGCAACTTGTCCGATATAAGGCAGTAAATTATTAGGGATTCCGTTAGGGTCTTCGCCGATTAATCCGCTTTTGTGTGCGCCAATCGGGTTAAAATAACGCAAAGCTACAACACTAAATGCAGGGTCAGCAACACATACATCATGCAAAATCTGTTCAATCATAACTTTTGTATAGCCATAGGGATTTGTTGCAGAAGTCGGCATATTTTCTACATAAGGCACAGGATTATTCACACCGTAAACTGTCGCAGAAGAAGAAAAGACAAATTTTTTACAATGAAATTCACGCATGATTTTTAATAATACAAACGTGCCATTAATATTATTTTCATAATATTCTAAAGGCTTTTCTACAGATTCGCCAACGGCTTTCAAGCCTGCAAAATGCACAACAGAATCTATTTCTTGTTCTGTAAAAATTTTTCTAACAGCGTCTTCATCACGCATATCAGCTTTATAAAAATCTATTTGTTTGCCTGTAATTTTTTCAATTCTGCGAATACTTTCCTGTTTGGAATTACTAAGATTATCCAGTACAACAACAGAATAACCTGCTTCCAGAAATTCCACACAAGTATGACTGCCAATAAATCCAGCACCGCCAGTTACTAAAATTTTTCCCATAGGAAACACTCCTTTTTTATGAAATAAAAATTATATTACTAGTATATCTTATTTTGATTTAATTTTCAAGCATTTTTTGAAAAAAACTTTATTATTTTCTATTTTTTGTGAAAAATTTACTCAACTTGGAAACAAATAGCAGAAAAAGCGGGCAAAGATAATTTAAAACAGCCGTCTTGTCCTGTTATCACAGTGCCGACAGTATTTTGATCACTACCGCCATAAATATCTGCACTAGTATCTAATAGCACAGTTAAACGCTTTGCATCACAATGCAAAATATAATTATCTTGTGACACACCGGCAAAATTAAATACACCGAGTACAGATTCTTTAGAAGAATATCTTTGAATCGCATAAACACAGGGATAATTTTCTTGAATATCTCGCCATTCAAAACCGCCTTGTGTAGTATCACGTTCAAATAAAGCTGAATGATTTAAATATAAATGATTCACGTCTTTTATAAATTGGTGAAATTTAGCATGTATTGGATAATTTAATAAAAACCAGTCTTGTTCTCTTTTTTCATTCCATTCACGGAGCTGTCCAAATTCACTACCCATAAAATCCAGTAATTTTCCGGCATGGATAATATTATATAAATAAAAAGCTCTTGCCTGAGGGAATTTATTTTCATATTGTCCATGCATTTTTTGTAAAATAGTAGCTTTGCCGTGAACGTTTTCGTCATGCGAAAACGGCAGAATATAATGTTCAGAATAATAATATAGCATAGAAAATGTTAATTTTTGTGATACATGATAGCGATATAATGGGTCAGTCTGAAAATAATTTAGTGTATCGTTCATGTAACCCATATCCCATTTATAATCAAATCCCAAACCATTTTCTGAAACTGGAGTTGTTACATTTGGATAATTTGTAGAATCTTCTGCACAGAGAATACAGTTCGGAAAGCGTTTTTTTAAGCCTGCATTCATGAATTTAAGAAATTCAAGTGATTTGCCATTCACACCAGATTCTTGTTTTCCATACCAGTAAATCATACGGCTGATTGCGTCCATGCGCAAACCGTCAAAATGATATTCTTCCAGCCAATAACAAGCATTAGACTGTAAAAAACTTCTGACTTCGCCTCTGGAATGCATAAAATTATAACTTCCCCATTCGCTAATACCTGCGCTGTCATTAGGATATTCATATAAAGGTGTGCCGTCAAATCTTGCAAGCCCATAACTATCTACTGCAAAATGCACTGGTACAAAATCTAATAACACGCCTATTTGATTCTGATGACATTTATCTATAAAAGCTTTTAATTGCCGAGCCGTTCCATAACGAGAAGTCGGCGCAAAAAAGCCTGTATTCTGATAGCCCCAAGATTCATCGCAAGGGTGTTCAGAAATTGGCATTAATTCAATATAATTATAGCCCATTTCTTTCAGATAGGGAATTAATAACTCTGCAATTTCTTCGTAGTTATACCATTCGCCAGATTCGTCTTCTGGATTTTTTTTCTTTTGTTTCCAAGAGCCTAAATGCATTTCATAAATATGCAAGGGCTTGTCTTTGCAATCTGTTCTATGACGTATCCAATTACTATCATGAAATATATAATCTGATAAATCCCGAATCACAGAACAAAATGCTGGTCTTAAATCCATGCCGAATCCGTAAGGGTCACAATGTTCTGTATAACTGCCATCTCTGTGCCATATTCTATATAAATATCTTTGTCCTGCCTGTGCCTGTGGAACAGTCACTTCCCAGAAATGTTCATTAAAACTATGATACATTTCCCAATCCTGCCAGTTATTAAATTCTCCAACTAGTGTAATTCGTTCTGTATGAGGTGCATACATTCGAAACAGATAGCCTTGTTCAGTTTTATGCACACCCAAATATTTATGCGCATCAAAAATTTGTCCTGTATAAAATCCGTAAATATCCAAATAAAAAACCTTCTTTCTAAAAATTTGAAAAAATACTTGCAGAATATAAAAAAATCTGCTATAATAAAAATATACTTTATGATTATATATTATACGATGCTTTTTTACACGAAGCAATCTGCATTTTTTGATAACAGTCTAATAAACGACTAATGTCTAAAATTATCTAGTATTTTATCATAACAGGAGGAATTTTTATGGATTTACGTCAGCAACGCACAAAGCGTAATATTACTAATGCTTTTTTAAAACTGCGTAGTCAAAAACCCCTTGAAAAAATTACTGTAAAAGAACTTGCAGAAAAAGCTGTGATTCATAAAGCAACATTTTATTTGCATTATCATGATATTTATGAACTATCTGAGAATTTAGAATGGGAAGTAATTAATAATATTCTCAATGGTTTATCGGAACCGGCAATGTTATTAACAGATACACAACGTTTCAATGAAGAATTATATTGCTTATTAGTAGCAAACGAAAGTTTATTAGAAATTTTATTTTCTGATAGCCGTGCCGGAATACTTGCCGTAAAACTGGAACAGCGTCTAAAAGAATATATTTTTGAGCGCAGACCAGACTGGAATACACTGGAAATTAATATTATTCTGACTTATTTAATTCATGGTGGCTATCATGCCTATGTGCAATATAAAACGATTTCAAAAAATCAACAGTTAGATTTGAAACAAATTACATTGATTATTAATCAAGTTGCTGGTTCTATGCTAAGTATGTACACAGAGGAAAATCTATTCGGACAAGATACATGATATTTATTCATGATTTAAAAATCTGAATCTGAAAATCGTGAGATTCTTTCTGCAAAATATTTTTTATTTTGTTAAAAACTAACAAAATAAAAAAAGAATCCTGTAATTTTTGAAAATTAAAATAATTAATTTTAGTAATAAAAAATTTGCAATTCAAGAATATTTTTCTACTGAATATTACTAATAGTATAAATTATGTGTTCGTTTAGTGAAAATTTCTAAAAAAAAAATACGGATTTATGAAAAAATACAGTTGCATTTTTGATAGTTAAATGCTATAATTAAGATACTGGAGTATTATGCTGAAATATTCTTGCAAATACAAACCAAAATTTATTGGAGGTGGTCGAATGAAAAGTTTTTCCTACGTTGCAACAACGCCTGCCGGTAAGCAGGTAAAAGGCACTATCAATGCAGAAGACGCAAAAGAATTTGCGACAAAAGCAAAAGAAAAGGGTCTGACAGTTACCAAGTACGAGGAAAAAGAAATCGGCAAAAAGAAAACTATTAAGAAATTCAGCACCAAAGATTTAGCATTTAACTGTAGACAGCTTGCAGCAATGCTGACTTCCGGTTTAACACTGGTAAAAGCTTTGGACATTCTTAGTAAAGAACAGCCGACAGAAGAAGCAAAAGAACTTTGGCAGAGCGTTTATGAAAACGTTCAAAAAGGTGAATCATTCTCTGATTCCCTTACCCAGTACCGAGGAGTTTTCCCTGAGTTCATGATTTCCATGATTGCCGCAGGTGAAACGTCTGGTTCTCTGGACACAATCTCACAGGACTTATCCGACTATTATCAAAAGCAAAACAAAATGAATAACACCATTAAAGGTGCAATTACTTACCCAATTATTTTAGGTGTGCTTTGTATTGTTATCGTTATTTTCATGTTTGCTTTTATCATGCCAACATTCGCAGGTATGTATGAAGACCCAGATGAAATGCCGGCATTGACAAAAGTCATGATGGGCTTTAGTGATTCACTGGTTAGCTATTGGTATGTTTATGTTGCTGTTGTAGTTGGTATTATTTTCGCAGTCACTTACATGATGAAAATACCAAGTACCAGACTGAAATGGGATAAGTTAATTATTAAGGGTCCCGGTTTTGGCCCTTTGGTTGTGAAAGTTTATACAGCACGTTTTGCCAGCACACTTTCTTCCCTGTATTCTTCCGGTATTCCAATGGTGGATTGTCTGAGACGTTCTTCCGATATTCTGGGCAATCGCTATATTAGTGAATGTTTTGAAAATGTAATTGATGAAGTAAAACAGGGTGAAACATTGTCTGCTGCCATTCAAAGAACAGAAATTTTTGATTCTATGTTCTGCTCAATTATTTTTGTCGGTGAAGAAGCCGGTGCATTAGATACGATTTTGAGTAAGACTGCTGATTATTATGACGAAGAAGCCGATTCTGCTGTTGGTCGTCTGGTCGGAATGCTTGAACCTCTCATGATTATTATCATGGGTATTGCTGTAGGTTTGTTATTGGCATCTATCTTCCCAGCATTGTATGGCTCATTCGACGCTATCGCCGCATAATTTAATAACTAGAGAGGTGGAAAAATAAATGCTTTCATTTGATATTACTGACAGAAGTATTCGTATTATAAAAGGTACGGAGAGCAACGGTAAGATTAGAGTCGTCAATGCAGCGGAAATTGAGCTTGACGAAGCTTTGATTGTGAATGGGTATGTCAATGACCCAAACCGTGTGGCTGGTAACATCAGCCAGATATTTAAGAAAACTGGAATTGCTGACAAAGAAGCAATTATTTCAATTTCTTCTAATCAGACTGTTTTCAAGGAATTAATGATTCCTCCAAATCCAAAAGAAACTGAATTTTTAAAAAGCGTTCGTGCAGAATTGAAAAATCAAATTAATATTGATGATTCTTATTCTGTGGGTTATACCATTGTAGGCGAACCAGAAGAAGACATGAATCACGAAAAAATGCAGAGAGTTCTTGCAACTGCATGTCCTCGTGAAGTAATTGACAAGTATAAGAGTATTTTCCATATGCTTGGCGTTACGTTAAAATCTGTTATGATTGGCTGTAATGCGATCACAAAATTATTGCTTGCAGATTCCAAAAATAAAGCAAAAATGCCATTGCTTGCTGTACAGATTAATACGAATTTTATTAGCTTGAACCTATATGAAAAAAGTGAATTGTCATTCTCACGTTTTACATCTATCGATCCAGAAGACTATGACAATCCAGATGATTATGTTTATGAGGCTATCAACGAAAATATTAGCCGTATGTTGCAGTTTGCTAGAATCCGTGGCTCTGAAGAAATTTATAATGTCATATTCTATGGTGATATTAATGCATCACCGGATTTATACAAGCGTTTAGAAGATACTCTGAAACGTGATGAAATCACAGCAAGTAAATTAGTTGCACCGCCTCAGATTCATGGCAATCAAAATCTTGAATTTTCTATTTATGCCAATGCCATTGGCGCAATGTTTAAGCGTGATAAATTAACAGAATATATTAATCTGCTTGAAACAGATATTGCAATACAGGGTGTTGCTGGTAGAGTACAGGACAATGGCTCTTTTGGTGTGATTGCCGGTGTGGGTATTGGTTTAAGTGTTATTATCGTTGGTGCTGTATTTGGCGTTCTTTCTGCTATGGATACAAAATATAAAAATGAAACTGCCCAATATCGTGACAAACTGGATTCTCCTGATACTGCTGCACAACTTCAGCAATATGAAGATTTGCAAGTAATGAAAGAAGATGTACATAATTATTCACTGAATATTAATAGTGCAAGTGATGCTTATAAAACGCAGCCTATTGTGAATACAGTTGTTTATGATGCAATTGATGAAGCAATGGAAACTGTCATGAATCAGACTGATGATACAAGCGAAAGTCCGACATTCTCTATCAATTATGACGAAGGTGTTTTGACTGTACCTGTGACGATTCAGACAACCGGAGATTTTACACAGAAATATCCGTCTAATCTTGTACAGTATCTCTATGAAACCTACGGTGAAGAAGCAGCAGACAAAGACAGCCGTTTATTCTCTAATATAGAATATAATAGTTACAATGTAACAGCATCTGCTAATCCAGACACCCCTTCTGACGAAAAGAAAATAATTTCTTTCAATTTGACAATTACAATGTTGCCAAGTGAATTACCTGAAATCATAGAAGAAACTGTTGCAGAAGAAGAACCTGCTGGTGATGCAGATACAGCAGCAGAATAAGGAGGGTTTTTGAATTATGATGCGTGAAATGAGTTATAGAGACAAGATGATTCTTGTCATTATCACAGCAATTATTATTCTGGCAGCCGGCTTTTTTGGCTTGATTCGTCCAAAATATAATGCACTTGTATCTGATAGAGATACTTGTGAGGCTACTAGAATAGAATGGGAAGGGATTGAAGAAAAATTAAATCAAATCCCTGTTCTTCAAAAAGCTATCAAAGAAGAAGCAGATTCTGCTGAAAAAGTTGCTGAATTATTCGTCAATGAAGCATTTGAACCTGTCAATGATACGTTTGATAATTTAAAAGCAAATTATATTCTTGACCAGTATATTCAGCCTGTGATTGATGAAAGTGAATTAGAAGTTTCTTCTTTCACAATTAATGGTATTGAGGTTAAAAATTTGGATTATTATTGCTATGAACCTGATGTCTTGACATATTCTTTGTTAGAAAGTGCGGATATTACTGGCAATTATGCACAGCAAGTTTCTGATTTGCTGAAACAAAGCAATTATCTGAAAGAAAAAGAAACTGCGGAAGTTATGGCAAATACGATTGATCTTAATGTAAAAGGCACAAGAGATAATTTAATGCTGTTTCTGGATAAAATAATTGAAGATGAAAATGCAGTCCGTGTAACTTCTGTTTTTATTACAGATTATAAATTCGGTGCAGGGCAAACTCGTATTGAAAATGTCGAAACAACTGACGAAGAAGGCAATGTGACAGTTACACCTAGAGAAGTGACTGATGATGGTGACGGCAAATCTGACATGACATTAAAATTGACATTCTATAATGCAAAGCCAATTGATAAGCCGAATTTTTAAAATTGAGTAATTTGAGACGAGAGACAACAAGAAACGCTTCATCAGAAAGGTGGTTGTGATGATGAAGAAAAAAGCAATTCCTAAAAAATTAAAAGGTACGGTTTTATTCACAGTCGTTTCTGTTATGATGGTGCTGATTGTATTTCTGGTGGCAACGCTTGCATTAGCTTCTACTGCGAGCAAGCGTGCCTATACCAATTATCAGCAGGAACAAGCAGAATATACGGCAAAAGCTGTTATGGAAGCTGTTACAAGACAGATTGAAGCAGATGTTACTAGTGATTTTATTCGTAATGATATTGCTTGGCTGGACACAGCAGGTGATACTGATGTTATCGATGTACAAATTGATGATGGTTCTGGCTCTGTCGAAAACTATCCTGTTACAGTTCTCAATACTGGTGAACACCGTTCTATTTATGATGCATCAGCAGGAGGATGGCAGGAATTAGATGTATACAGACTTTCAGTTACAGTAGATAGTGATACGACAAATGCGGAAGCTACTTATGAAACTTTTATTGGTTTGAAAAGAATTTCAAGTACTTCTGTACCTCCTGTTATAAATACTGGTGGTGACGGTGGTGCGTTCGTCAGCTTGGGAGATACAGGCGGTACTGAAATTGCAACACATGGTTATACAACTGGTGGTACATATCTTGGTATTGGTGTTACTGGATATGATTACCATATGTCCGCTGGTGGTGATATTACCATTGATGCGCCATTCTATGTAAATGGTAATTTGCATTCACCTACACAGTTTATTATGCATTTCACAAAACCTGATGACTTCATGGTAGTCAGAGGAGATTTTTCTGCACAAAATAGTAATATTCAAACATCATTTGCGGGCTATACAGCTGACACTACAACAGGGGGGGCTACCTACGAAAATACACCTTATATCTATGTAGAGGGAAAATTTTCCGTTCCTGGTAGTAAATTTACATTTGGTGAACCTAATCATGCAGTAAATCTTTATTGTGGTTCTATGGAAATTGGTGAAAATGGTTATGAAATGTATGGCGACCTGTATTTGATGGACGAGGGCGTGGAATCTGTTATTAAATCATCAGGTGCTTCTACAAGACTTTATAAATGGTCAGGTGCTACATTTACACGTGATGAGGGCTATAATACAGAATATGGCAATATTTATTCTATGGGTTCATTGAAAGTAGAAGATAATAACGGCTTAATTGTAGATGGTAATATACAAATTAATGAAGATTTAACTGTTTCTAATTTGATAGTAACAGGTGACGTAGTTGTAAACGGTACATTAACAGTAACAGGAACTCTGAAAGCTAAAAATGTGATTGCAACAAATGTTGTTGGTGGTACTGTGATTGCAGACTCTGTTCAAGCTGTTTCCAGTAGTGGCACATTTAAAGATTCTGCTACAGGTGCTTCGCTGACTCCAGTGACAATTGATGTTAGTTCTTTGACTTCTAAAGGCGACCGCATTATCCAAACATGGTATACAGATATTAATATGCAGGAGGGTAATGCAAAGCAGGATTTTGAAATAAATCATGCAGGTGGTTCGTTGCGAGCTGGTTATACCATTAATAGAGCAATTGATGGTGTTCTACAAACTCCTCAGAGTGTAGATCAGAATACAGTACTTCTTAGTTGGGAGGCAAGTGACACAACGAGCAATCCTTCTTTTGATGCCTATGCTTCTTCTGTTAGTGAGTTATATAATGACCTTAAAACTTATACTAGTGATGCAACTGCAAAAACAGAAACTACATCTTCTGGTTATGATTTAAGCAGTGTATATGGCAAAGATATTTATCCAAGTAATTATACAAGAACAAAACTGAATCAGCCTGACCCTGTAACTGGTAATAGCAAGATTGAAAATCCACAGGCTTCTAATTATGAGGCAATGTATCCTATCAGTGTGAATAATTTAGATGCATCTATTTATGATGGTCAGTATAAAGTCCCAGTATATTCTAATGGAACTTTGACACATCCAATTACTGGCACAAAATATAGCATAGAAGAACTTGACCCACCAGATGCAATGGGGAATAAGAAAGGTTATTACACTGTAACAACAAACTGTGTTTTGAATGGTTCTTTTGACAAAAATGTTTATATTGATAGTACTTCAGGAAATCTTACAGTGATACTTGATAACGTTACATTTAGTGGTAACACTGGTGCAAGCATTATTGTAAATGATTTGCATAATGTAACTTTGTTTATCGCAGGTACTTTAACACTTGGTGCATCTGGTCAAGGTACTTCTATTATTACAACAGACTATCTTGATTTATTCAAAGGTGTAGGCGGTTGGAATTATACAGATAATATGAAAGGTATCATGGGAAGTTTACAAAACGATGTGCAGATTGAACAAAATCAAACAGTTGTTAGCGCAAAATATCCAAATGTGGTAATTTATTCTGATGAGAATGCTACATTAAGTGTACCTGAAAATGGTCTTGTGGTTGGTCTTATCAGAGCGCCAAAGCTTGTTTATGAGTCTGGTCAGGCAACAGATTGTAATAAAACAATTGAGTATAAATTGCCTACAGGTGAAGTTGTAAACTATGGTGTGAATCGTTCTATTAATGTAACTGGTACAAAAGCAGTTGGTTTGATTGGACAATTAATTGCAGGTCAAATTAAACTGAGCAGTAATGGTAACTGGGGTATGCTTTATATCACAGACCCAAGTTCAACACCACCCGGAGGCACACCACCCGGAGGCACACCACCCGGTTCACCAACACCAGTTGTAGAATCTGTTCAATACACAATGCTTTACGGCAACATGTATTAAGGAGGGATAGCTCATGAAGTTACGAAGAAAAAACAAAAAGCTAAAGGGTATGACACTGATTGAGTGTATCATAGCAATGGCAATTTTGGCAATCACAGGTGTGATTGTAGCCAAAACAGGTGCTATCACAAATAGACTATTTATTAATACTAATCATTTGAACAATAAAACACAGGCAGAATCTGCAATTGGTAGTGTGAGAGATACAACAAAACTAAATGATTATTGCAATGCAAACTCTGTTTCCAATGGTGAACAAGATGTAACTTTCACAGTTGGAGATTATGCTCCTATGAATGCTAAAAGATATTCCACCAAAGCGGCAGATGTCGCTTCCAGTAAAGATTGTGATACTAACTTAAGTGATGATGCAAGTCTGCAATACTATGAGTTTAATTAATCAGGAGGCGGAATCGTGAAAGATAAAAAATTAAAGGGTTTCACTTTGATTGAATTAATCGTTGTAATGGCGATTTTCGGAATAATTTTAATTGCAGCAATGCAGTTATTGTTACCCGCTTCCAAAGTCATGGTGCAGTCAGAACATTATGAAAATCAACAGGCAGTAGTGACAAATATTTCTAATTATTTAGAAAGTGTTTTGACACCAGCGGAATTTATGGACGCATATAACGGTAATAGAGACCCTGCAACAATTGCACAAAGTTATGCTGTGAATTACTATGAAGGCGTGTTGAAAAGTGGTTGTGATGTAAATTCACCGGTTTTTGCAACTGGCAAGATTCATGTATTGGAACTGGATAACAGCGGTACAAATACTGTATTGAAAAATTATGTTTATGATGCAGATTTTACAACAGGTAGTGTTTCTGTCGCATATAATTCTTCAGAAACAGTTAACAATGCGATTAATAATGCTTATTATGATAATTATAATCTGCAAATTAGAGTAGGTTCTTTTGATGAAAGCACTTGGGGCGATTTAATAAGCCAACCAGATTTTCAAAGGAATGTCAGTGCAAGCAATACAGTATTTACAATTAAATCAGAAACAAAAAGTGCTGTAAATGGCTCTGTGCATACGTCTTACAATACGGCATTTATGGCATTAGGAAATATTTTCAATAGTTCTACAGCAAATTTAAATTATTATGTGATTGATGAGAAAGCCGCACCACCTCCCGTAAATCCACTAGACCCACCAGACCCTAATATATTAAGCATTGTACAAATTGCAACACCTAATATAACAGCACGTCAACTAGATACTTCTATGACAAATGCACGTTGGGCAGGTACATTATTAAACCAAACAAGAAATGATTATACAGTACCAACAGATGCAATTGAAAATTACTATTTTGTATATAGTTATGGTTCAGATATTAACACAAATTCATAAAAAATAAAAAAATAATCGGCAGTCGGAACAGATTGCAATCCGACTGCCGATTTATTTTAAAAATCAAGCAATTGAAGTGATTTCATAAGGATTATATGTAATCCAAGCAATATACCAGTCAAAAATTTGATTTCCAAATAGAGTTCCTAGAAATAAGCCAATTGCAAGATAAGGACCAAAAGCAAATTTGGAATCACCGTCACGCATTTTTAAAATCATGCCACAGACACCGGCGATAATAATTCCTAGAAAAGCAGAAATAATAACAGCTTTCCAGCCAATTAATAATCCGCCACAAGCCATTAGTATTGTGTCACCAAGTTCGATAGCTCGGAAACGTTCACCGAATTTTTTTTCAATAATTGGTACACTGATTTCGCCAATTAAGAAAAACGGCAAACTAATGCAAACAAGCCCTATTAGATGAGAAGACAACGACACTGAATTTTCAGTGATAAAATAATGTAATTTTTGAAATTTTTCAACAGAAACAAGAGAAATAACAGAAATAACAATATCTGGAATTGCAAGAATTGCAATGAAAATTAATAAATGCAAGTCCATTTCCATTGTGTCCCAGTCAATAAATGCAATGCAGATTAATGCGGAGAAAAAAAAGCAATACATTACACTTTGCAAATTAAAATCCAGCACTGTGAACGTAATTAAATAAATAATACAGTTCAGAGATTCTACAATAGGATAGCGTTTAGAAATTGGTTCATGACAATTCCGGCATTTGCCTTTTAATAAAAGCCAGCTCAGCACTGGTATATTATCTCTGGCACGGATTTTTGTACCGCAAGTCATGCAGTGCGAAGACCGTTTGACAAGAGATTCTCCCTTTGGTAGTCTGAAAATGACAACATTCAGAAAACTGCCAATACATATCCCATAGAAAAATACGATGAGGTAAAACATGATGTAAAATTGCAGTTCCATAAATTCACTGTGTAGCATTGTGAATGCCCTCCTTAAATCGTTAATATATATATTATAGCATAAAACGACAGCATTTACAAGCATAAATTAAAAAACTGGAAGTGAAGTTTTAAGAAAAATTCGCTTTTATAATTATCTTGTTGAACAAAGTAATTGACAGCATGTATTATGACATATTTTTCATAAACATAAAATAAATAAAAAAATATGGTATGGAGGTTATTTTTTCATGAGAAA
>CAMWHN010000015.1 GCA_947174085.1 uncultured Ruminococcus sp. | reverse complement strand
ACAATAAATATTAGAAAAATCTTACATTCACTCTTGACATTTTTTAAATTTTAGATTATAATTAAAATTAGCAAAATAAAACAGAAAGTTTTGATGTCAATCACAAGAAAATAATTCTAACAGGCTTTCGACAAATTTCCCTGTCGAAAGTCTGATTTTTCTTGCAAAAATTGCATAGTATCATGATAGAAAAATATAGCACAAGAAAGGAAGATTTTCCATGTACATGCTGAAACTTTCCCCTGCCGGAAAAGATTATTTATGGGGTGGCACTAGATTAAAAACAGAATATCATAAAAAATTTGATTTTAGTCCGCTTGCAGAAACTTGGGAATGTTCCGTACACCCTGACGGCGCAAGCACAGTGTTAAATGGCGAACATGCAGGCATGACATTAGATAAAATTATTGCACGTTATCCGGAATATCTGGGCAAAAAATATGATTATTTTCCAATTTTAGTAAAATTTATTGACGCTGAAAAAGATTTGTCTATTCAAGTACACCCTGATGATAACTATGCAAGATTTCATGAAAATCAAAATGGCAAAACAGAAATGTGGTATGTGATGGACGCTACAGAAAATGCATTTTTAATTCATGGATTTGAAAAAAATTTTACAAAACAAGAAGTTAAACAGGCAATTGAAAATCATGAAATCATGAAATATCTACATAAAGTTCCTGTGCAGAAAGGCGATGTGATTTATATTCCTGCCGGAACAGTTCACGCAATTGGCAAAGGGATATTAATCGCAGAAATTCAAGAAAATTCTAATATTACTTATCGGGTTTATGATTATGACAGACTGGATAAAAACGGTAATCGACGTGAATTACATATTGAAAAAGCACTGGAAGTCATGCATTGCGCACCTGCACCAGAAATTATATTTGATAAAAATTTTTTTAAAAATTCTGATTATGAGATAGAAACGCTTTGCAATTGTAATTATTTTAAAATAAAAAAAATTATGATTAAAAAATATTTTAATTTTTTCGTCACAACAGATTCGTTTCAAGTATTGCTTTGCTTAGATGGAATTAGTAAAATCATACATGAACAAGAAATAATTAAAATTAAAAAAGGCGATTGCGTATTCCTGCCGGCAGGCTTAGGAAATTGTAAAATTCAGGGAAATGCAGAATTATTAAAAATCAAATGTTAGAAAGAGAATATCATACAGGGCAACCGCATGAAAAATTCACAAAAATATGTTATAATTGACTAAAAGAGAAAGGAAGGTCAATTATGAGAAATTATTTTGAAGAGATAGAGGACACAAGGCAGCAGTGGAAAATCAGGTATAATCTTGTAGAAGTAATAGTAATGACAATCGTTGCAGTAACAGCGGGAGCAGAGCATTGGAATGAAATAGCAATGTACTGCAAAGGAAAAGTTGAAATGTTCCGTGAGAGGTATGGCTTGAAGTTGGAAAACGGTACACCAACAGATGATACATTTCAGCGTATATTCGCAATAATCCAACCGGAACAGCTTGAAAAATGCTTTGTGAATTGGGTGAAATCGGTATGTGAAATGCAGGAGAATGAAATTGTAAGCGTGGACGGAAAAACACTAAGGGGAAGCCGATATGATGATTATAGCGTAATCCACATGGTAAGTGCATGGGCAGGAAAATCGGGAATCGTACTCGGACAGCAAAGAGTGGATGAAAAGAGCAACGAGATTACGGCAGTACCAGAGCTTCTGGATTTGATAGATGTTGAGAACTGTATCATTACAAGTGATGCAATGAGTTGTCAGAAAAATACTGTAAAGAAAATCAGCGAAAAGAATTGTGATTATGTGATTTGCTTGAAGGGTAATCAGGAGACGCTTAATGATGATGTGCGACTGTATTTTGAAACAGCACTTGCCAATCCCCAATTATATTCTTTTGTCAAAACAAAGCCAAAAACAGAAAAAGCACATGGAAGAATTGAAACAAGGCAGTATTTTCTATCTACTGAAATTTACGATTTTGTGAATACTGATGAATGGAAAGGGCTGGCTGCTATTGGTATGGTAAAAACTAAGCGAATTATTGATTGCACGGAAAGCGTTGAATATCGCTATTTTATTACCTCATTGACTGATTTGGATAAATTTTCGCAAGCAGTCAGAATGCACTGGGGCATTGAGAACAATCTTCATTGGTGTCTTGACATGAATTTCAATGAGGATAAGTGTCGCATGAGAATGGATAACAGCGGTGAAAATTTAGCGGTGATTCGCCATATTTCGCTGAACCTTTATAAATCCTTTAATTCTGTCAAACTTAGTATGAAAGCAAAACGCTTTCGTTGTGCTTTTGATGACGATTTCCTATGTTCTGTCATTTTGAACAAATTTTCTTGATTTTTTCATGCGGTTGCCCTGGAATATCATAAAATGCAACTTGACAAAATTTTAGAAATATGTTATAATTTAAACAAGAGACGTGCAAGAAGCAAAAACCTTATTGGTATAGCGATTTTAAATATATTAATAATATTTCTAAGTTTTCGCATGTTTCGGCTAAAAGCCAATTTTCATTTGGAGGAGGATAATTTTGAAATTATACGAGAAAAAACAAAAAATTTTAATTGTTGATGATTCCGCTATGAATCGGGCTATGCTGATGGATATGCTAGAAAACGATTTTGAAATTCTGGAAGCATGCAATGGTGTGGAAGCAATACAAACTATTCATGAATACGGCACAAGAATTGATTTAATGCTGTTAGATATTGTCATGCCTGAAATTGATGGTTTTGAAGTGCTTGCTATGATGAACAAAAGCAAAATGATTGAAGATATTCCAGTTATTATGATTTCAGCTGAAAACCAGCCCTCAAGTATCGAGCGAGCTTATGAAATGGGTGTGACAGATTATATTAACCGTCCGTTTAATGTCTCAATTGTTCGTCGGCGTGTTATAAATACACTAAATTTACACGCAAAACATAAAAAATTAAATCGGATTATTACAGATTTAGTTTATGAAAAAGAGCAAAATAATACCATGATGGTGAATATTTTAAGCCATATTGTAGAATTTAGAAACGGTGAAAGCGGTTTACATGTCTTACATGTTTCGTCTATTACAAATTTGCTGTTACAGCATTTGATAAAAAAAACAGATAAATATCAGTTAAGTCAAAATGAAATTTATATGATTACAACAGCTTCAGCGTTGCATGATATTGGCAAAATTAGTATTCCAAGTGCAATTTTAAATAAACCCGGAAGATTAACAAATGAAGAATTTGATATTATGAAATCACACACAGTTGCTGGAGAATCCATGTTAAAAGAAATTCCAATTTATAAACATGAACCTTTGGTCAGAATTGCACGTCAGATTTGCCGTTGGCATCATGAACGCTATGACGGCAGAGGTTATCCGGACGGCTTAAAAGGCGAAGAAATTCCAGTTTCTGCACAAGTGGTATCTGTTGCTGATGTTTATGACGCTCTTACAAGCGAAAGATGTTATAAAAAAGCATTTTCTCATGAAAAAGCATTACAAATGATTGTAAATGGCGAATGTGGTACATTTAGTGAATTATTAATGGAATGCTTGCAAGAAATTCATGAAGATATTATCGAAGAACTTGGCATACATTCCAGTGTGCAAATTCATGAAAGAAAATTACAAAGTCTTGTGGGCGACCTTGAGCAATATAACGAATTTGACGGATTAACACAATCGTTAAATCAAATAATCAAAGAACATGAAAAAGCAAATTTCTATTTAAAAACAGCCGAAGAATTGCAGTTTGATTATGACAGCATAACTTCTATTGTTACAATTTCTAAATGGGGTGCAGAATTTCTCGGCATAACCGGCACTGTACATAATATTCTTGAAAAAGATAGTCAAATTATAAATTTTGATTGTGTCAATCAGTTTAGAAAAAATTTAGACCATTTAAGCCCTGAACAGCCGGATATTGAAACAGATGTAGAGCTGACTGTGAAAGGCGAACGTATGCGTGGCAAAATGATTGCCAGAACAGCATGGAGTGATGATAAAAAGCCGAAATATACAGGAATTTTCGGAAAAATTGTACATTTGGAAAAAATTTAAAAAATTAATCGAGAAAAGGGTGACAAACTATGAGTTTACAAACTTGTTATGCAGAACTTGGCGGAGATTTTAACGATGTCATGCAAAGATTGCCTTATGAAAGCATGGTAAAAAAATTCGTGCTGAAATTCTTAGATGATACAAGTTTTGATGATTTATGCACAGCTATGAAAACAGGAGATTATTCTAAAGCATTCATGGCATCACATACATTAAAGGGTATTTGTCAAAATTTATCTTTTACTAGATTATATCAATCTAGTGCAAAATTAACAGAAGCTTTGCGAGATGGTACACCAGATGTTATGCAAGCAAAACTATTAACAGTGACTGTAATTGAAGATTATCAAATTACAGCCGAGGCAATTAAAAAATTCAAAAATGAAAATTAATCAAAAAAATAACACTATTATTAACTCTATTTCTATATCTAATATTATACTGTGCTTAGTTTATTTTTTCGATGAAAAGAAGTGTTGTCCATTATAATGACAGTATCTTGAAGAAGGCATGGCAAAAGCCACTGTTCAAACAGTGGTGCGTCATTGTTTCATTGTACTACATTGGAACAAGTATTTCGTTTCCTAGTTTTGCGACAACAATATTAGTACCCTGAAATTTTCTTCCCATAATTTTTCTTAATTATTCTATTAATTATCACGCTAATATTTCTTTTTGTTTGGATATAAAGACGTGAATGGAGCTGAAAAAATATGCAGAATATTAATCTGATTGCTGCGAAAAGTGATTATCATGATAAAACAAAATGGCTGCCGTATAAAATACATAGTTTGGACACAGAAGGCATAATGAAACTTCTATATGACAGATGGCTTTCAGAATCCGTGAGACGTTATATATCAATAAATCTCAATACAAGCTGTGACATTGAAAAAAGTGATTGCATAGCAAGAAATCTTTGTCGGATTATTGCCTTGCTTCACGATATTGGAAAGATAACTCCTGCTTTTCAAAGCAGGATAACTTTTAATATAGAAAATCATACTGAAATGCTTTCACGCAACGGACTGAAAATTTCCGGTATTTCCGAGGCTTCTAAATCGCCTCATGATATTGCAGGACAGAGTATTCTTGAGCAACTTGGATTTCCAAAAGAGATTGCCGTGATAGTTGGTTCACATCACGGACGAGCTGTACAAAATTCCAGAAATCAGTTTAGTTACCGTTCAAATTACTTTGGATTCAGGAATGAACAAGAGCAGAAATGGCGTAGATTGTGGACGGAATGGGTTGATTATGCACTCAAAAAAACAGGTTGGACTTCTATTGACGAGCTTCCGAAACCTGATGTTAAAGTACAGATGATACTTACCGGACTCCTGATAATGTGCGACTGGATAGCCAGCAATACAGATTATTTCCCATATATCGATGTAGACAGTTTTATTAGTGATGAGGAGTGTTGGAACAGAGTCGAGTATGCGTGGAATAAATTAAATCTTCCAAAGAGCTGGTGTGCTGAAAATATTCATGATTTGTCGAAATTTTTCAAAGAAAGATTTTCATATGAGCCTAATCTTGTGCAAAAAGCTATTATGAACATAGTATCTGAAAATTACAAGGAGGGACTATATATACTTGAAGCACCTATGGGAATCGGAAAAACGGAGGCTGCACTTGCCGCTGCGGAAATCCTTGCTTCAAAATTTGGAGCAGGCGGCATTTATTTCGGACTTCCTACACAGGCAACGGCAAACGGTATTTTTAACAGAATATGTGATTGGGTAAAAGGCTGTGACACAGAAAATCATACGATCCGTCTGGCACATGGTATGACTGAGCTGAATGAAGAATATCAGGAGATGTTCAGGGGAAAAGCCACAGATTCAGGAGATGAAAGCGTTATCGTTCATGAATGGTTTGAAGGAAGAAAACAAGCTCTTCTTGCGGATTTTGTCATAGCTACTATTGACCAGTTTCTTCTTGCTTCACTGAAACAGAAGCATGTTATGCTGCGACATTTGGGACTTTCGGGCAAGGTTGTAATTATTGATGAATGTCACGCCTACGACGCATATATGAATGTTTATCTTGATCGCACATTGACATGGATGGGTGCATATAAAGTACCTGTAATAATACTCTCAGCAACTCTTCCACCGCAGAGAAGAAGCGAGTTGGTAAAAGCATATCTTAATCAGAAAAAGGATATTTTAATTTCAAGTGAAAACATTCTTGCTTATCCCATGATTACATGGACATCTGGAAAAGATGTAATTCAGAAAGCTGTTGAGAGTGATATTCCAGATAAGCATATAACCGTGAACAGAGTTGATGAATCTAATCTGAGCACTATGCTTTCCGAAAGACTTTCAGACGGAGGAAGTGCAGCTATCATAGTCAATACTGTAGGCTATGCACAGTGGCTAAGTAAAAAAATATCTGAAGAAATGTCCGATTTTTCGGTAATATGTTTTCATAGCCGATTTACTGCTGCTGACCGTGCAGCTATCGAAAAAAAACTCCTTGCGATAGTAGGAAAAAATTCTTGCTATCATGACAGAAACAGACTTATTGTTGTGGGAACTCAGGTAATCGAGCAGTCTCTTGATTTGGATTTTGACTTTATGGTGACAGAGATTTGTCCTATGGATCTACTGCTTCAACGTTCGGGCAGACTTCACCGTCATGAAAGAATACGTCCTGACAGGCTTAAAAATGCAGAGATTGTAATTCTTCGTCCTGCTGACAGCAAAAGCAATAATATATACAGTGAGTGGATACTCAAAAGAACAGAAAAGTATTTGCCAAAGGAGTTAGTGATTCCAGCGTGTATCCCATATCTTGTAAGCAGAGTATACGATACTCCTGAGAATGACGAGGAACGCAACAGCAATGAATGGAAAGATTTTGAAAGAGTTCGGAGCGATAAAAAAACGAAAGCTGAAAAATACTGCATAAAATCCAATATGCTTAAATCTCGCTTATGGACTTTATTAGCTGACTTCCTTGACGATGATGCAGGAAATAATTCCGCTGCTGAGGCTTCTGTAAGAGACGCTGATGAAACTATTGAAGTAATTATAATGCAGAAAAAAACAGATAATATCTACTGTCTGCCATCGGCAATTGATTCGGTAGTCTTTGATACGACGCTTGCACTCAGTGACGAAGAAGCAAGACTTATAGCGATACAACGTCTAAAACTTCCGTTGTATTTCAGCCAAAAATATAATTTTAATAATACTATCAATGCTCTTGATGTTATGCCAAGGAGCTGCAGAGCTTCAAAATGGCTTGACAAGGAGCTTTTTTTGCTGATGGATGAAAATTCTGAAGCCGAACTCATAGGAAAGAAACTGCACTATAGTAAAGAACGTGGACTTGAAATGATAGTAGAACAGGGGTGAAATATGAAAAAAGAATTTAATCTTATTGACGAACCGTGGATATGCGTTCGGACGAATGACCTGACGGTGAAAGAAGTAAGCCTTAAAGATGTGTTTTTCAATGCGCATCTATACACAGAGCTTGCAGGTGAGACGAAACCGCAGGACTTTGCTGTACTGAGACTTCTTCTTGCAGTCATGCACACAGTATTTTCAAGATACGATAGCAATGGAGATGATACTGATGATGAAATACAGGATTTCGCATTTGAAAACTGGATCAATATCTGGAACTCTGGATATATTCCGAATAAACCTATAGAGCGGTATTTTAGGGAGTGGTATGACCGCTTTTGGCTGTTTGATGAAAATTATCCATTTTATCAGTCAAATACAGTGCATGGAAAAGGTAATCCATATAGCACCGCAAAAATGATAGGCTCATTGTTTGAAAGCGGTAATAAACCAAGATTGTTTTCGGACAGGTATAACAATGGCAGGCTTCTTTCGTATTCGGAAGCGGCAAGGTGGCTTCTGCACATCAACTGTTTTGATGATATTGCTGCAAAAAAGCCTACTCCCAAAAAGACGTGGACGAGCAAATTGTCACTTATCGCTGTGAAAGGGGAAAATCTTTTTGAAACGTTGATGCTGAATTATCATGCCGTCTATGATTCTAATAATGAAATATATAAAAGTTATCCCTCGTGGGAGTGTGATAACAATATAAGTGAGTTTAATCGTCTGATAGCGATTCCGGATAATCAGGCTGCATTGCTTTCGTTGCAGTCAAGAAGGATTTATCTATGCAGAGGAAACAGCATGGTGATTGGATATTATATTTCTGGTGGAGATTACTTTGAGGAAGAGGATATAAAAAACGAGCAGATGACCATGTGGAAAAGTTACAAGGAAAAAAAGAATGATACTGTCTGGAAATATAAACCGAAACCTTATGATACTTCAAAAAAAGCATGGCAGGAATTTGGAAGTATTGCTGCATTTGATGGAAATCCAATCGGTGATAATACAGAATCTTACAGAACTCCGGGAATTATGAGCTGGATCAACTATTTACTGAACCGTAGTGTTCTTGACAGTGATTATATGGTAAAAATTAGTACATTGGCAGTGATATATGACTATGGACAGGCTACTTCTCTTCCTGTGATTGACATGGTGAGCGACGGTCTGACATTTCATTCACAGCTTCTTCTTGAGATTGGTTTTGCGTGGAGGAATCGTATCAATGACGAAATTGAAAAATGCAATAAAGCTGCAATGGCAGTGTATATTCTTTACAAGAATCTTCAAAAAGCCTGCGGAAGAACCGACAAGGACTCCAAAACAGAGCAGTCAGGAGAGTTAAGCGCAAAAGTGCAGTTCTATGATATGATTGACCGTCCGTTCAGACTGTGGCTTGCGGAACTTAAAACCGATTACGATATGGACGAATATTGTGCAAAGCTTGAAACGGAGCTGAAAAGGATTGCATTAAAATTTGGAAATGAACTTGCTGCCCAGACAGGCAATATGTCAATTTTTGGACGATATAAGAAAAATTCAAATAAAAAGGAAATAACATCTTCTGCAGAGGCATTAAATATATTTGCTTTGCAGATAAGAAAAATTTTTAAACAGGCAGGTGACAATAAAAATGAGTAAGAGCGACCAGATTTACAAGTATATCTTCTCCAAAATACAGCATATCAGAACTATTTCCGATACAGGAACAGGCAGAGAAATTATGGCAAATCTGCGTCACGGTATCGGTAAAAAACCGGGAGAAATTCCGGAACTTTGGGGAATGATTTTTGAGGGCATTCCTGCTGAACTTACTGGATATAGAGAAGCTTCCAATGCAGAATGGGCAGTCTATACAGCTTTGACGTTGTATGCACTTCATCAGCAGGGAAATGATGCCAAGGAGAACGATACCTGTATGAACAAAAATGATATATCGGTAGGACGTGCTGCCGCCCGCCTTGTGAATGATAAGGAGGATATTAAGCGGATACTGAATCGTCTGAATCTTGTCGTGACATCAGTTTCCCCAGAAGATCTGGCATATCATCTTAGGGGATTGGTACAACTTCTGAAAAGTAAAAAAATTGCTCTTGATTATGCAAGACTTGCAAAGGAACTTTATCAGTTTTATCATCAGGAATACTCAGAAGAAATAAAGCTTTCATGGGGACGTGATTTTTACGGCGAATTATATAAATTAAACGAAAAGGAGAATAATAATGAATAGTAAAAGATTATATGTTGATTTTCATGTAATACAGACGATTCCGCCAAGCTGTTTGAACAGGGACGATACAGGCAGACCCAAAACCGCAGTTTATGGCGGAACTACCAGAGCAAGAGTTTCAAGTCAGTCATGGAAGCATTCTATGAGAGCGATGTTCACCAATATTTTCAGCAACGAAAAACTTGGTTTTCGTACCAAGCATTCTGTAGGATTGATTGCCGATTTCCTGAAAAATCTGTCTCCTGATATGACAGACGAAGATGCAAATAAGTCTGCTGCGAAAGCTCTTGCAAATGCAGGCATAAAAGTAAAAGAGAAAAAGGGAAATATTACAGATGCATTATTTTTTATAAGCAGTGTTCAAGCTAGAAAACTTGCTGAACTTGTAGTAAACTGTGAAAAAGATAAAAAAGCATATAAAAAAGCGTTGAAATTATCTCCGTCTGTGGATATTGCTCTGTTCGGACGAATGGTTGCCGATGATGCTGATTTGAATGTAGATGCGGCTTCACAAGTAGCGCACAGTATTTCCACACATGCTGTTCAGAATGAGTATGATTATTTTACGGCTGTCGATGATTGTTCTCCTGAGAATAATGCTGGAGCAGGTCATCTCGGAACAATGGAGTTTAATTCTGCAACATTGTACAGGTACGCAACAGTAAATGCTGCCGACTTGTTTAAAACAATAGGCGAAGACACAGCAGATGCAGTAAGAGGCTTTGCAGAAGCTTTTATATGCGCAATGCCTGCGGGGAAACAAAATTCCTATGCAAACCGGACATTGCCAAATATGGTATATGTAACCATTCGAAGTGATCAGCCTGTTAATCTTTGCGGAGCGTTTGAGAAGCCAGTCGTTAGCTCGGACGGATATACCGAAATGTCAATATCAAAACTTTTTGGGCATGCAGAAAAGATATATGATAACTACTGCGGAGAGCCTGTTCAGAGCTATATCATCGGAAGTGATGCGGTTCTTGGTGCAGAAAAAGTCAATCTTAAACAGCTCCTTGATATGCTTCATGAATATATTGCTAATGAGGTGGCGGTGTAATGGCTACATTGTTGCTTAGGCTTGCCGGTCCGCTTCAGTCGTGGGGAAGTGAATCAAAATTTGAAGTCCGCAGAACAATGGGGTTTCCCACGAAAAGTGGTGTTATCGGTATGCTTGCCTCTGCTTTGGGGTATTCACGTGAAGATTCTCTTGATAAACTGAATAAGCTGAAATTCGGAGTCAGAGTTGACCGAGAAGGTAGGCTTATCCGTGATTATCATACTGCGATGGGTGAAAAGCCTTATGTTACAAATCGTTATTATCTATCGGACGCAATTTTTCTTGTGGGACTTGAAAGCGATGACAGGAACTTTCTCAATGCTGTTGAAAATGCTCTGAAAAACCCTGCATTCCCTCTTTTTCTGGGACGGCGTTCATGTCCTCCCACTATGCCACTTTTGCTCGGAATCCGTGATGCGAATCTTATGACCTCATTGAAAAATGAGCGATGGCTGTTGGAAGAATGGAGACAGAAATGGATTGATAAATATAATAAAGCTGAATGTAAATTGCGTATCATTACCGACAGCGATGATAACGATGGCATTGTGATTCGTGATGTTCCCATTTCATTCAGTCCCATTCATAGAAAATTTGGTTGGAGAAGGGTTAAGGAACATGGTTATATCGACAAAAGTACAGATATCAAATCTACTGAGCATAACGCTATGTCGGAATTGGGGTGAGGTGTATGTTTTTATCAAGAATACCTCTTGACAGGTACAACAGGAATACTCTTAGAGCATTAAACTCTCCGAGTATTTTTCATGGAGCAGTAGAAAGCTCCTTTACAGGTGAAAGAAAACGCAATTTATGGCGTATTGACTGCCTTGACAATCAGCTTTATCTGCTTCTTTTGAGCGATTGTGAGCCTGAACTTTCGTCATTCTGTTCGCAGTTCGGACAGAAAGGACTTCCCTATGAAACAAAGTCTTACGACGGACTTCTTGACAGAATAAAAACCGGAGATAAATGGCAGTTTCGTTTCACTGCAAATCCTACCAAATCTGTATCCAATCAGAAAAATAGAAAAAGAGGAAAGGTTTTTGCTCATATCACAATAGATTTTCAGAAAAAGTGGCTCGTTGAAAAGTCGGAAAAAAATGGATTTTCCGTAACTGAAAATTCCTTTGATATTATACAAAGCAAGCGGATTCGTTTTTACAAAAAGGGAAGCCGCAAACCAATATCACTGATTTCTGTTACATATGAGGGTATACTTGAAGTTACAGACGTTTACTTATTCCGAAATTCTCTTATTAATGGAATCGGAAGAGGAAAGGCTTACGGCATGGGACTTCTTACCATTATGAAAGTTTAGACGAGGTTTTTAACAGTTAAAGTAATTCTATAAAAATAGAAATAAGAATGAAATTTTATAAGAAAGAGAGGTGAAAACCGTTATTGATACTTGAAAAAGTAAATTTTTTATGTTATACTATTCCTGTTGGTCTGGGGCTGTTGTGCAGAACAGAGTGTGATAATCAAGCACATATTACTTTTAACATATCAATGGTGCTAAAATCGCAAAAAAGGCAAAAATACGTCATTTGCAATGTGTACCCGTACGTTAGCGGGGAACTTAAGCCTTCGGAGTGTTATCCCAAACATGATTAGACTTGTCGAAAATGGACACATGGAACAAGGAATGAAACATAAAAGTTTGCTTTATCACTTTTTATAAGTTTTCAGTAACGGTGTGTTATGTCAGAAACAGCAGGTATGATAAAGCCTGATATTCAGGCTCTTCCGCAGATAACAGACAGAATAACATTTCTTTATCTTGAGCATTGTAAAATAAATCGTCAGGACAGTGCAATCACTGTAATTGATGACAAAGGAATCACAAATATCCCTTCCGGAATTATTTCTGTTCTGATGCTTGGCCCTGGTACCGAGATTACTCACAGAGCTATGGAGCTTATCGGCGATTCGGGTATCAGTATTTGTTGGATAGGTGAACACGGTGTAAGATACTATGCTGGTGGTAGACCTCTTACACATAGTTCACGTCTTATTTTAAAACAGGCAGAACTTGTATCTACTAAAAGGAAACATCTTGATGTTGTGAAAAAAATGTACAATATCCGTTTCCCTGACGAAGACGTGTCCGGTTTGACATTACAGCAACTCAGAGGCAGAGAGGGAAGCCGTATCCGAAAAGTTTATAAAGAGTTCTCAAAAAAATGGGGTGTGCCTTGGAATGGCAGAGAGTATGATCATGGAAATTTTACTGCATCTGATGTCGTAAATCAGGCTCTTTCGGCAGGTCATGCCTGTTTGTACGGACTTGCCCATGCGGTTATTTGTGCAATAGGCTGTTCCCCAGCACTTGGTTTTGTACATACCGGACATGAATGCTCATTTGTTTATGATATTGCAGACCTCTATAAAGCGGAAATAACGATACCAATCGCCTTTGAAATCGCAGCTCAGGAAACGGAGGATATAGCAAGAATCATTCGGCACAGGGTCAGAGATGAAATGGTCAAGACACGGCTTCTCGAAAGAATGGTTAAGGATATAAAATATCTTTTCATGACTGAAAATGAATATACAGAAGATAAGGTAATGTATCTTTGGGACGATAAAAATAATCTGGTTGATTGTGGAAGACAATATGGTATAGGTGAAAGTAAATGATGGTCGTAATAACGTTGAGTAACTGTCCGCCGAAACTGAGAGGCGATTTGACAAAATGGCTGATTGAAATAGATACAGGCGTTTTTGTTGGTAATCTGAATGCAAGAGTCCGTGACGCAGTATGGAACAGAATTTGTGAAAATATAAAAAACGGACGGGCTTCAATGGCTTTTGCTACAAATTGCGAACAGAAGCTGGATTTTCGTATACATAATACCGAATGGGAACCAGTTGACTTTGATGGAATAAAACTTGTACGCCGAAATATTCCGTCAGCTGATGATAGAAAATATAAAGAAACCTCTAAGGCTATGACAAATCATATAAATCGTCTTTCTCAGATTAAAAAGAAATCTTCGGATAATTATGAAAGATATGTTGTGGTCGATATTGAAACAACAGGTCTGAATGATGAAGATCAGATTATTGAAATCGGAGCTTTGTTGGTTGTGAACGGTGAACTCAATGATAAATTTTCTGTACTTATTCAATGTGATAATCCAATTCCTGATGAAATATCAAGTCTTACGGGAATTACTTCAAATGATTTGGATAAAAATGGCTTTTCACAGAAAAATGCGCTTAAACAGTTTTTGGAATTTTGTAGAGATGACATTTTAGTTGGACATAATATTGATTTTGATATGAGGTTTTTGCAGATTGCATGCAAAAATAATGGTTTCCCAATCATAAAAAACAGGATTGTAGATACAATGACGCTGGCAAGAAAAAAGATTAGATATGCTTCCCGATATAGCTTATCTGCAATTGCAACACATTTTGGGATTGAACATGAGGTTAAGCACAGGGCGATCGACGATTGTATACTGACCTATAGGATCTTTGAGAAGTTAAATGAAATTTAAGAATCGGTTATATAAAAACCGCTAATTTTAGCTTCTTTTTTAGTCTTTTCCCCGCACTTGCGGGGGTGATCCTTTGCATGATTTTCCGCCATATCGTAATTATGACTTTTCCCCGCACTTGCGGGGGTGATCCTAATATGCTCCGGACATTCAGAAACTTGTCATGCTTTTCCCCGCACTTGCGGGGGTGATCCTGCCTTGTTTTTCTGTTTGCTGCTGAATTTTTACTTTTCCCCGCACTTGCGGGGGTGATCCCAAATGCGGACTCCAGTCACGTTGTTATCGCCACTTTTCCCCGCACTTGCGGGGGTGATCCCACTGCTTTTGCTGTCATGCCTGAATCATAAAGCTTTTCCCCGCACTTGCGGGGGTGATCCCGTGTGTGGGCGCCTAATGCAAAAAGTGTTTCTCTTTTCCCCGCACTTGCGGGGGTGATCCGTATAACAAATGGCTTGAAAATTTGAACTGAAGCTTTTCCCCGCACTTGCGGGGGTGATCCTACTCAACGGCGATTTTTAACTCCGTTTTTCCACTTTTCCCCGCACTTGCGGGGGTGATCCTTATAGGATATCCCTTATACATGTGTATATCGCCTTTTCCCCGCACTTGCGGGGGTGATCCCTTTCGCACTAACTGGGTCTGAAAACTACGAAGCTTTTCCCCGCACTTGCGGGGGTGATCCTTTGATTATCGCAAAGAACTGCTTTGAATGTGACTTTTCCCCGCACTTGCGGGGGTGATCCGCAGGTGCGCCAAGTGGCTTATCGTCTTTTAGTCTTTTCCCCGCACTTGCGGGGGTGATCCGGTTTGATTTGCTTTTCATAATCTATCCTTAAACTTTTCCCCGCACTTGCGGGGGTGATCCTTTTATTATATAGAAGAGGTGGAAAAAATGAATCTTTTCCCCGCACTTGCGGGGGTGATCCTAGATGAAATATCTATGTATGCAGATAATAGGACTTTTCCCCGCACTTGCGGGGGTGATCCTCATTTGAAGCTGAGGATTATCAAAAGCATAATCTTTTCCCCGCACTTGCGGGGGTGATCCTGTCCAATCTTTTGGACTATATTTCAGCACTGACTTTTCCCCGCACTTGCGGGGGTGATCCCTGTTTATTGGTCGTTGTTCATATTATGAACCGCTTTTCCCCGCACTTGCGGGGGTGATCCTCGAACATCTCATTGAAATCGGCGACCATGGCACTTTTCCCCGCACTTGCGGGGGTGATCCAGGTCAAACCGCTTTTCGTCCCTCTGTGAGTTTCTTTTCCCCGCACTTGCGGGGGTGATCCTAAGTCAGCAAGCTGTTTCAGAGTTTCATTTGACTTTTCCCCGCACTTGCGGGGGTGATCCTAGGATTGTCCGCACTTTACCTTTTGAAACGACTTTTCCCCGCACTTGCGGGGGTGATCCGGGGATATTTTTTCGGTTGCAAAAGTTACTAACCTTTTCCCCGCACTTGCGGGGGTGATCCTGGGCTTGGATTTTAGAGTCACTAGGACTGACACTTTTCCCCGCACTTGCGGGGGTGATCCCAGGAAACGCTCTTTTACTGGCTTTGACTTTTGCTTTTCCCCGCACTTGCGGGGGTGATCCTAGAATATCAAAATGTTTATTAAAGCCTGCACACTTTTCCCCGCACTTGCGGGGGTGATCCGAAAAAAGGCTGTAAGTTTTCATCAGTCAGAGCCTTTTCCCCGCACTTGCGGGGGTGATCCTCTTTTAATTCATCAGCCAGAGGAAATTTTTCACTTTTCCCCGCACTTGCGGGGGTGATCCTTCAAAAAAGACAGGCAATCCGTATGACTTTTACTTTTCCCCGCACTTGCGGGGGTGATCCTATGCCGTCCGCAAATTCTGTTTGGGGTGCATACTTTTCCCCGCACCTGCGGGGGAGATCCTAGAGCTATCCGCAACTTAAAGAAGAAATTACTCTTTTTTTCATGCTGTTGCCGTGGTCGATGCAACAGACCAAACGCATGAATGACAAAAAGAAAACAAAAGGTATTTACAAGGTGCTCCAAAAATGGTAAAATAGAGAAAAAGATAAAAGGAGCGCAGGGGATATGGAAGAATTTATCAAATGGCTGGAGTACATAGAAGATACGAGGCAGCAAAGCAAGGTCAGATACACAGTACAAGAAGTGGTGCTGATCGTATTCTGTTCAACACTGTCAAGAGTAGAAAATTGGGAAGACAGAGCGGTATGGGCAGAATATTATCTGGACTATCTGAGAGCGTATCTGCCGTATGAGAATGGAGTACCGTCACATGATACAATGCAGAGAGTGATGGGGATGATAGCGACAGAATATTTTCAGCAGGCATACAATAAATGGATAGAAGCATTTGAGCGTGGAGAAGGGATAAATCTACGCAAAATAGTGTGTATTGATGGGAAAACAATGCGAGGAAACAAGCAGAATGAGAGTAAGCCGAATCATATCATAACAGCATGGAGTAAAGAGGGCGGCTACAGTCTGGGACAGAAAACAGTTGAAGAAAAGAGCAATGAGATTACAGCAATTCCACAGCTTCTGGATGTATTGCATATCAAAGGCTCTGTCATTACAATAGATGCAATGGGGACACAGACAGCAATCGCAGAAAAGATCAGAGAAAAACGCTGTCATTATGTGTTGGCAGTGAAAGAGAATCAAAGAAGTCTTTATGAAAATATTTCGCTGTATCTTGAGGATGGAAAGCATCTTAAAAAAATCATAGAAAAGGGAAATCACAAGAAAACTGTGAATAAAAATCATGGTATGGCAGATGTCAGAGAATATTATCAGACAACTTCTATCAGTTGGCTGAGCGGAAAAGAAAAATGGAAAGGCATTAAAAGCATTGGCATGGTTGTCAGAACATTTCACGGTGTAACAGAAAGACGTTATTATATCTCCAGTCTGCCATGTAACATAGAAGAATTCGCAAGTGCCATAAGAGGACATTGGTCAGTTGAAGCTATGCATTGGCAGCTTGATGTGACGTTCAAGGAAGATGCAAACCATACCCTGGACAAAACAGCTGCCGCTAATATGAATATCATCCGCAAATGGTGTCTCTCTATGCTCAAACATGTTCCTTTTTACAAGCCGAATCTTTCTATGCGTCAGAAAATGTTTCTCATCTCTCTTGACCCCGCTAAACACCTTGATTATGTCATGTCTCTTTAATCGGTTACAATTTGGTTACACATTCTCGCATCTGAAAAGGGGGATATTTTCATGCGTTTGGTCTGGTCGATGCAACCTTTAGGCTTGACAATTCTAATAATTTGTAGTAAAATAATAATTATTAAAATTATAATAGGAGCTGAATTTTATGAAAAAAATTGCAAGTTTTCAAGTGAATCATGATTTACTTAACAAAGGCATGTATATATCCCGAACTGACGGAGATGTCATAACCTATGATATTCGCATGAAAAAGCCGAATAATCCAGAAAATGATTATATAAGCCCAGCTGGAGCGCATACAATCGAACATATCATGGCAACATGGATGCGGAATAGCAATTATTCAAATAATATTATTTATGTAGGACCTATGGGCTGTCAAACGGGATTTTATTTTTTAACAAGAAATTTATCACATGAAACAGCAATTGCACTTGTACAGAATTGTTTTGCCTATATTAGTAATTTTAATGGTGAGATTGCCGGAAGCAAGCGTATTGAATGCGGACAGTATCTTTTGCATAATCTTCCAGAAGCAAAAGCTATCGCCTTAGACATGTGCGAAATTTTAAAAAACTGGACTCCGGATAAATTAATTTATCCCAGTAAGTAATATTATGCAAACACAACAAAATATTAGCTATCGTGTCGCATTAGGTGGCATTGTTTCAGCATTTTGCTTGTTCAGCATGTTCTTAACAGGAATATTTCCGTTATTATATTTAGTTCTGCCCATGATTTCAGGAATTTTGCTATTAATTATTATTACTGAAATCGGCATTGAATGGGCTTGGGTGACATAC
>CAMWHN010000014.1 GCA_947174085.1 uncultured Ruminococcus sp. | reverse complement strand
ATTCTCTCCTGGCAGTAGATACACTCACAAAGGAAATCGATTCTGAGAATCCCACAAGGGTAGACTGCCTCAAAGATGTAGGCATGCTTTTAAATTGCTTCTACAACCAGCATTGATGGAGGCTCACCACAGCTTCTGACAAGCCACTGGAGTTGTGGTGGTTTTCCTCTTGATCTACGCGGCTCCTGTCAACATGAAATTCTTTTTAAGTGTTTGGAATCAATATCTGGCTCCGAAAGGCTGAAGTTTGTCCACCTAACTAGCCTTATCAGCATGTAATATCAATCACAGGTCTGAGCGAGGGTTACAGCTTTTCAATCTTCATGCACAGTTTTTCACTGTCAGCTATGCCTAAAATATCTGTGGAGACATTTTAAATAAAAATTATAATCCAACTGAAAAATTCGCAGTGTTATTACATGAATTAGGACATTTCTATTGCGGGCATATGCCAGAAGAAGAATATTCTAAAATTCCGTTCCGGTCTGGATTATCTAAAGAACAACAAGAATTTGAAGCCGAAAGTGTGGCTTATTTGGTTGCCAAACGCATGGGCATTGATTGCTGTAGTGCAGAATATTTAAGTGACTATTTGGAAGATAAAAATATGATGCCAGTTGTTAGTTATGATAGTATTATTAGAGCCGTTGCCAAAATTGAAAAATTATTAAAAATTTCTAAATAAATATATGTGTTGCGTTAGGTAACATGAAAAAAGTCCCCTCTCTGCGTTGGTTTAGAGAGGGGACTTGTTTTTTTTGTTAAAAACAGTATAATATAATTATAATTAAAAATATAGAAAGGTGTTAATTTTATGAAACAATATGATGTAATGGGCATGAGCTGTGCCTCGTGTAGTGCCAGAGTGGAAAAAGCAGTCAATGCTGTTGCAGGTGTAACGGCATGTTCTGTGAATTTATTGACAAATTCTATGGGCGTGGAGGGAACAGCTTCACCAGAGTTAATTATTCAAGCTGTTCAAAATGCCGGATATGATGCTTGCTTGAAAAATAATCATCAAAATAAATCTAGTAATAGCAATCATTTAAAAGATACAGAAACACCAAAGCTAAAAAAAAGATTAATCGCTTCTGTAATAGTATTATTGCCCTTAATGTATGTATCTATGGGGCATATGATGTGGGGTTGGAAATTACCAGTTTTTTTTGAAAATAATCATATTGCAATGGGCTTAGTGCAATTACTATTATCTGGTATAATTCTAGTGATTAATCAGAAATTTTTTATCAATGGCTTTCGTGGGTTATTGCATAAAAATCCTAATATGGATACGCTCGTTGCAATGGGGTCTGGTGTATCATGGCTTTGGAGTGTGTATATTTTATTTCATATGACAAGAGCTGTTACAGATAATCAACAAGAAATTGTCATGCAAGATATGATGCAATTTTATTTTGAATCTTCGGCAATGATTTTGACACTAATTACTGTCGGAAAAATGCTGGAGGCTTATTCTAAGGGTAAAACTACAAATGCAATTAAAAGTTTAATGCAATTATCACCAGAAACTGCTGTTGTAGAACAAAATGGCATAGAATTAACAATCCCTGTTGAACAAGTGCAGATAGGAGATATTTTTTTAGTACGTCCAGCAGAAAAAATTCCAGTAGATGGCATTGTCATAGATGGAAATAGTGCTGTTGATGAATCGGCTTTAACAGGCGAAAGTATTCCAGTAGATAAAAAAATTGGTGATAATGTTTCTGGTGCGACTGTGA
This sequence comes from uncultured Ruminococcus sp., assembly GCA_947174085.1. Lineage (GTDB taxonomy): Bacteria > Bacillota > Clostridia > Oscillospirales > Ruminococcaceae > UBA3855. The sequence goes on along the minus strand of CAMWHN010000014.1, from coordinate 16,807 downwards.
ATCAATCAGGTTTTCTAAAATGTAAAGCAACTCATGTTGGGCAAGATACTACACTTGCAAAAATTATTCAAATGGTAAGTGACGCTTCTGCAACAAAAGCTCCTATTTCTAAAATTGCTGACCGTGTATCAGGTATTTTTGTGCCGGTTGTAATTAGTATTGCAATTTTAGTGTTTATTATCTGGTTACTAGTCGGGCAGAGTGTTGGCTATGCTTTGGCAAGAGCAATTTCTGTATTAGTGATTAGCTGTCCATGTGCGTTAGGACTTGCAACTCCTGTGGCAATTATGGTTGGTAACGGTGTTGGTGCAAAACATGGCATTTTATTTAAAACGGCGGTATCTCTCGAAGAAACTGGTAAAATTCAGATTGTGGCTTTGGATAAAACAGGGACTATTACACAAGGTTTGCCAGAAGTAACAGATATTTTTACTGAAAATTTATCAGAGCAAGAATTATTAAAATTAGCAGGTGCGTTAGAACAAAAAAGCGAACACCCTCTAGCAAAAGCAATTTTAAAATATGCACAGGATTATAATATAAAACTCCCAGAAGTAACAGAATTTCAAGCTTTGGTCGGCAACGGTGTAATAGCAAAATTTGAAAATCAAATGCTTTCTGGCGGTAATCTGGAATTTATGAAATCTAAAACGCAAATTCCAGAAAATATTTTGAAAAAAGCAGATAATTTAGCACGGGACGGAAAAACACCTTTGTTTTTTGCAAAAGATAGTGAATTTTTAGGTATGATAGCCGTTGCTGATGTCATAAAATCAGACAGTGCCAAAGCAATTCAAGAATTACAAAAATTAGGCTTACAAACAGTTATGCTAACTGGCGATAATCAGAATACTGCTAATGCTATCGCAAAACAAACCGGTGTAAATGCTGTCATTGCAGGCGTATTGCCGGACGGTAAAGAGAAAATTATTAAAAAATTACAGCAACAAGGCAAAGTCATGATGATTGGTGACGGTATTAATGATGCGCCGGCTTTGACAAGAGCTGATATTGGTGTTGCAATTGGAGCTGGTACGGATATTGCGATTGATTCAGCGGATATTGTTTTAATGAAAAGTAATTTATCAGATGCGGTATCTGCAATTAGATTAAGCCGTGTTACTCTAAGAAATATTTATCAGAATTTATTCTGGGCATTTATTTATAATATTATTGGCATTCCGTTAGCAAGTGGTTTATTTATTAAATTATTCGGTTGGGAATTAAATCCTATGTTTGGAGCTTTTGCTATGAGTTTGTCAAGTTTTTGTGTTGTGACAAATGCATTAAGATTAAATTTAGCGGATATTAAATCTGGTAAACATGATAAAAAATTAAAAAATTCTGTTAAACTTGAAATAGAAAATTTAAATTTAGAGCAAAAATTAAATTATAAGCTTACTGTAAATGGCATGATGTGTCCGCATTGTGAAATGACTGTCAAGAATTGTTTAGAAGAATTTCCGGAAGTTGAAGAAGCTAAACCAGATTTTAAAAATAATCTAGTGGAACTAGTTTTAACAAGTGAATTAGTGCATTTACAAGAAATGAAAGAAAAAATTTCAGAAAAAGGTTATCAAGTACTTGACAAATAAAATTTTCTATGTTAAAATGTAAAGTTAAATATATACTAGAGGAGTGAAAAAATTGCTTTTGACTATTAGTTATGAGGGAAAACAAACACAAGATTTAGGGTATTTATTATATAAGCACCCCGATAAAATTCAGAGCTTTGCATTAAGCTATGGCAAAGCTTGGGTATGTTATCCAGAAGTTTCTGACGAAAAAACGACTGTTGCATTAATATTAGATTTAAATCCGATTGAATTAGCAAGGGGAAAATTAGGCTCAAAAGAGGGCGGTTTATTTGATTATGTGAATGACAGACCTTATGTGGCATCTTCGTTTATGAGTACCGCAATTAGCAGAGTGTTCGGCACAGCTATGTCTGGTAGATGTGATACCAAACAAGAACTTGCGGATTCTAAATTAAAATTAACAGCTTGTGTGCATATGCTAAATGATAATAATCATCAAGATTTAGCAAAAGAAATTTTTGAGCCGTTGGGTTATACTGTCAAAACACAAAGAATGATATTAGATGAAAAATTTTCAGAATGGGGGAATAGCCCGTATATTAATTTAGAAATTTCTGGATTCGTAAAATTATCGGATTTGTTAAAGCATTTATATGTATTAATTCCGGTTTTTGATAAGCAAAAGCATTATTATGTAAGCGAAGATGAAATTCATAAATTATTATCCCATGGCGAAGGGTGGCTTTCGGAACACCCTGCAAGAAATAAAATTGTATACAGATATTTATATCAGCGTAAAAGCTATGCACATAAGGCAATTAATCAATTGTCAGAATTAGATAATTTAGAAAATATTCCAGAACAACAAGAATCTGAACCAGTACAGGAATTTGTAAAGAAAAAAAGCTTGAATTTAAATCAGCAAAGATTACAAGCCGTGAAACAAGCAGTTTTAGATAGTAAAGCTAGTTCTGTGATAGATTTAGGCTGTGGAGAATGTAAATTAGTTTCTATGTTATTAAACGAATCGCAAATTAAAAAAATTACAGCTTGTGATGTTTCTGTAAGAGAATTAGAAAAAGCAGTGCAGAAATTGCATTATGATACTATGCCGGATTATCGCAAAAATAAATTAAAATTAATACACGGGTCGCTGACTTATCAAGATAAAAGATTTTCAGGCTATGACTGCGCTTGTATTGTAGAAGTCATTGAACATATTGAATTATCAAGGCTTCCTGCATTTGAACGTGTTGTATTTGAATTTGCAAAGCCAAGAACTGTTATTATTACAACACCGAATCGGGAATATAATGCCAATTATGAATTTTTGCCACAAGATGAATTACGCCATGATGACCATAGATTTGAATGGACAAGAAAAGAATTTCAAGCATGGACAAAATATATTTGTGAAAAATTTAATTATACTTGTAACATACAGGAAATTGGCGAATTAGATGAAAATTTAGGTGCGCCGACACAGATGGGAGTGTTTCAAAAATGCGAATAGAAATTCCAGAATTGGCAGTAGTTGCTATGATAGGTGCAACTTCGTCAGGGAAAACTAGCTTTGCAAAAAAATATTTTAAAGAAACAGAAGTGTTATCCTCTGATTTTTTCAGAGCTATGATTTGTGATGATGAAAATGCACAAGATGTTTCACAAGATGCATTTGATTTATTATATAAAACGGCGAATCAAAGGCTAAAACATGGGAAATTAACTGTAATTGATGCAACTAATTTACAGCAAAATGCTAGAAAACAGGTAATTAATCTTGCAAGAGAACAAAATGTACATAGTGTTGCAATTGTGTTACATTTGCCTGAAAAAATATTATTAGAAAGAAATCAGGCTAGACCAGAGAGAAATTTTCCAGAATATGTGATTAAAAAGCATTATATGGATTTGAAAAGAAGTATTAAAAATTTAAAACGTGAGGGTTTTAGATTTGTATATATTTTGAAATCTAAAGAAGATATTGATAATATTGAAATTGTCAGAACGAAACTTTGGAATGATAAAAAAGAGGAGCATGGAGCTTTGGATATTATTGGCGATATTCATGGCTGTGGACAAGAATTAAGATTATTGCTAAATAAATTAGGCTATGTGTTGCAAGAAGGGTGTTATTCTCACCCTGAGGGCAGAAAAGTTGCTTTTTTAGGGGATTTCTGCGACAGAGGCAATGAAAATGTAAATGTATTAAAAATTGCGATGTCTATGGTAAAATCAGGAAATGCCATTGCAGTTGCTGGTAATCATGATGCAAAGTTAGTAAAATATTTAAAAGGCAAATCTGTGCAATTGACACACGGTCTTGATAAGACTGTTGCGGAGCTGAATGCCGAAAATGAAGATTTTCGCAAAGAAGTTTGTGAATTTTTGGATAGTTTAATTAGTCATTATGTGTTAGATGATGGTAAGTTAGTAATTGCACATGCCGGATTAAAACAAGAATATATTGGCAGAGGTTCGGGCAGAGTAAGAGAATTTTGTTTATATGGCGAAACAACTGGCGAAATTGATGAATATGGCTTACCTGTGCGGTTAAATTGGGCTTCGGATTACAGAGGCAGAGCTAGTATTATTTATGGGCATGTGGCTCAAAAAGAAGTGCAGGCTCTAAATGGTACTTATTGTATTGATACTGGTTGTGTATTTGGAGGAAAATTAACAGCATATCGCTATCCGGAACGGGAATTTGTCAGTGTGAATGCTTTGCAAGTATATTGCGAATCTGTGAAGCCTTTGGAATCAAAACAAGATGATATACTAGATGATATGCTCAAATTTAATGATTATCAGGGAAAATTATATTTGCAGACGGATTTCATTGCAAATATTTTAATACAGGAAAATCAGCTTGCGGCAGCATTAGAAGTAATGTCAAGATTTGCGGCTGACCCACATTGGTTGATTTATTTGCCTCCTACCATGTCACCTTGTGCGACTAGTAATTTAGATGATTATTTAGAATATCCACTAGAAGCTTTTGATTATTATCAGAAAAAAGGTGTTAAAAATTTAATTTGTGAACAGAAGCATATGGGGTCAAGAGCTGTAATTATAATTTGCAGAAATGCTGATGTTGCAAAAAATAGGTTTGGCATTTCAGATGGTACAAGAGGAATTATTTATACAAGAACCGGCAGAAGATTTTTTGATAAACTGGAAATTGAAATAGAGTTATTAAATAGATTAGATGATGTGTTAAATAAAACTAATTTTTGGGAAGATTTTGCGACTGATTGGGTTTGTCTTGATACAGAGTTAATGCCTTGGTCTGAAAAAGCACAGAGTTTATTAAAAAATCAATATGCACCTGTGGGAAATGCTGGAAAACAGGCTCTTACTTCTGTTTTGGAAGTTCTGGAACAAGTAAAAAATCGTACTGGACAAGGAGCTGAATTAATAAAGCAACATCAAGAAAAATATCAAGCAATTGAAAAATATAATAATGCTTATCGGGAATATTGTTGGAAAGTAGAAACGATTCAAGATTTTAGAATTGCACCGTTTCATATTCTTGCAGTAGAGGGCAATGTATTTTCGGAACAAACACATCGTTGGCATATGGAGCAGATTAAAAAATATATGACTGGAATTGATAATATTTTTATGGCTACACCATATTTATATGTTGATTTGCAGGATAATTCTAGTATAGAACATGCTGTTGCTTGGTGGTTGGATTTAACAAGTCATGGCGGTGAAGGTATGGTTGTGAAACCGGAATATTTTGTTTCAAAAAGAGAATCAGAATTGTTACAGCCTGCTGTGAAATGCAGGGGCAGAGAATATTTGCGGATTATTTACGGAGCTGAATATTTGAATCCAGAATATCTGGCAAGATTAAAAAAACGGTCGTTAAATAAAAAACGTTCTCTTGCATTAAAAGAGTTTTCACTCGGAATGGAAGCTTTGCATAGATTTGTGAATAAAGAGCCTTTGTATAAAGTACATGAATGTGTATTTGGGGTATTGGCGTTTGAAAGTGAACCCGTTGACCCGAGATTGTAAAAAATAAATAAAAAAGATGTGCAATAATTATGCATGTTGTTGAATTTAAAAATAATTAGAAAAAAACTTGTGTTTTTTTGCAGAATGTGCTATAATATTTCTAAGCTGTGAAAATTTTACAGCTTAGAAATATTTTATTAACTAGGAGTCAAAAAATATGAAGAAAATAACAGGTTTGACAGACAGTCAAGTACAAGCTTCAAGGGAAAAATATGGTACTAATAAAATGACAGAACAAGCGTCAGAAGGATTCTGGGAAAAGTTAAAAGGCAATTTTGGCGACCCTATGATTAAAATTCTGGTTGTGGCATTAATTATTAATATTGTATTTGCGATTATGGGTAGAGCTTCTTGGGTAGAAACAATTGGTATTGCTGTTGCGATTTTAATTGCGACTCTGGTTTCGACTTTTTCGGAGTATCGCAATGAAAATGCCTTTCAGGCATTACAGGCAGAGGCTTCACAGATTAAATGTAAAATTTATAGAAACGGCGAAATTGTAGAAATTCCAATTGATGAAATTGTCATTGGCGATGCCGTATTATTACAGTCTGGTGATAAAATTCCGGCAGATGGTATTATTATTGATGGAAGTATTAAAGTTGACCAATCTGTATTAAACGGCGAATCAGAAGAAGCTAAAAAAATTCCAGATGAAGAAGTCAAAGACGGCGATAGCAGAGATTTTTTACACCCACATAAAGTGTTCAGAGGAGCTGTTGTTTGTTCTGGTAATGCGGTTATGCAAGTAACTGTGATTGGTGATAAAACAATTTATGGGGAAATTGCAAAAGAATTGCAAGCAGAAGAAGATAGAGATACGCCTTTGAAATTAAAGCTTGGTAAACTTGCAAATCAAATTAGCGTTTTTGGTTATGCCGGCGGTGGTGCAATTGCGGTCGCTTTTATGATTCAGAAAATTGTACAAGCTGGCGGAATGGCATATTTTGCTGATAAAATGCAGATTTTTGCGGATTTGGTAGAAGCCGTTATTTTGGCAGTTATTATTATTGTTATGGCTGTGCCAGAGGGCTTGCCTTTGATGATTGCCATTGTTTCAGCACAGAATATGGGCAAAATGCTAAAAGAAAATGTGCTTGTCAGAAAAAATTCCGGTATTGAAACAGCTGGTAGTTTAAATTTACTCATGAGCGATAAAACTGGAACTATTACAAAAGGACAGTTAGAAGTTGTTGTATTTGCTGACGGTGCTTGTCATGAATATGATAATATTTCTAAAATTAGTAATGCACAGAGTTTGTTATTAAGAACTAGTATTTTAAGTAATACAAGTGCTGTATTTTCAGGACAGGGCGATAAAAAACAGGCTGTCGGTGGTAATATGACAGAACGAGCATTATTAAATTTTGTAAAAGATGTAGAAGTAAATGATAATATTAAAATTTTAAATAACTTGCCGTTTAATAGTGCAAATAAATTTTCTCTTGCGGAAGTTAAGGGTGATGTGACGGGAACGCTAATTAAAGGCGCACCAGAAAAAATTATTGATAAATGTAAATATTATTATGACGAGAACGGTCAAAAACAAGTATTTGATAAGAAAACTATGATTGCAAAAATAGATTCCCTTGCAGTTCGTGCAATTCGTGTATTAGCATTTGCTGTGAGTGATGCAAAAATGCCCGAAGATAGTATGCCTGATGGTGAATGGAGTTTAGTAGGTATTGTTGGGATTCGTGATGATGTCAGACCGGAATCTATTCAGGCAATTGCACAAGTACAACAGGCTGGTGTACAAGTTGTTATGATTACTGGTGACAGAAAAGAAACAGCAGTTGCTATCGCAAAAGAAGCAGGAATTATTAAGTCTGATGATGATGTAAGATTAACTTCTGATGAATTAGCAAATATGAGTGATGATGAAGTTAAGAAGATTTTGCCAAGGCTTAGAGTGGTAGCTCGTGCATTGCCAACAGATAAAAGCCGTTTGGTTAGAATTGCACAAGAATTAGATTTAGTTGTTGGTATGACTGGTGACGGCGTGAATGACTCTCCTGCATTGAAAAAAGCTGATGTCGGCTTTGCTATGGGTGGCGGTACGGAAGTTGCCAAAGAAGCAAGCGAAATTGTGATTTTAGATGATAATTTCTTGTCAATTGAAAAAGCTATTTTATTTGGCAGAACCATTTTTAATAGTATTCGTAAATTTATTATTTTCCAGTTGACTATCAATGTTGCGGCGGTGTTAGTAAGCTTTATTTGTCCAATCCTGCAAATTGACCACCCATTGACAATTACACAGATTTTATGGGTGAATTTAGTTATGGATACACTGGCAGCACTTGCATTCGGCGGTGAACCGGCTTTACAGGAATATATGAATGAAAAGCCGAAACGCCGTGATGAAGCCATTGTTAGCAAATATATGTGGTCTGAAATTCTAACAGGAGCTATCTGGGCATTTGGTTTAAGTATGTTTTTTATTAAATCTGATTTTGTTGCGAACTGGTTCAGACCAGAGGTTGATGGCAAATCTTATTTGTTGACAGGTTATTTTGCATTTTTTATTCTAATTGCTGTATTTAATGCGTTTAATGCGAGAACGCCAAAATTAAATTTATTTGATAATATTAAAGGTAATCAGGGATTTTTAAAAGTCATGGGCGGTATTGCATTGGTGCAGGTTATTATGACGTATGTTGGCGGTATGGTGTTAAGATGTTATGGCTTAAATGGCAAAGAATGGTTGATTGTGTTAATTATGGCTTTGACAATTATTCCTGTGGACTTGATTCGTAAGGCAATTGTTGGTAAAAAAAGCTAAATATTTTATAAAATGGAGGTTTTTACATGGCAGTAAGTTTGATGAAAGGTCAGAAAGTTGACTTGACAAAGGGTAACCCTGGGTTATCACAGTTATTGATTGGTTTGGGTTGGGATATTAATCGTTATGACGGCGGTTATGATTTCGATTTAGATGCGGCGGCATTTATGTTGGGTGCAAATGGCAAAGTGACTAATGATTTGGATTTTATATTTTATAATAATACTGTTCATTCGTCCGGTGCTGTAGAACATACTGGTGATAATCTTACGGGCGGTAGTGACGGCGATGATGAAGTAATCAGAGTGGATTTAAGCAAAGTGCCGGAAAATATTTCTAAAATTGATTTTACGGTGACGATTTATGATGCGGAAACACGTAATCAGAATTTTGGACAAGTAAGTAATGCCTATATTCATGTGCTGGACGAAACAAACGGCAAGGAATTAGTGCGTTTTGATTTGGGCGAAGATTTCTCTGTAGAAACAGCTGTTGTTGTCGGCGAATTGTATCGTCATAACGGTGAATGGAAATTTAATGCCATTGGCAGTGGATTTTCTGGCGGTCTAAGAGCATTGGGCTTGAATTTTGGTGTAAATGTTTAATTAGGAGGCATATCATGGCAGTAAATTTGTCAAAAGGTCAAAAAGTTGATTTGACTAAGGGAAATCCTGGGTTATCACAGATTATGATTGGCTTGGGTTGGGACGTGAATAAATATGATGGCGGTTATGATTTTGATTTAGACGCAGCGGCTTTTTTGTTGGGCGATAATGGCAAAGTAACTTGTGATGCGGATTTTGTATTTTACAGCAATAAAGAGCATAGTTCCGGTGCGGTAACGCATGGCGGTGATAATTTGACTGGTCAGGGTGATGGTGATGATGAAGTAATTCTTGTTGATTTATCAAAGGTTCCGGCAAATATCACAAGAATTGCATTCACTGTAACTATTTATGATGCTGATGCGAGAAATCAGAATTTCGGACAAGTGAATAATTCTTATATTCGTGTTGTGAATCAGGCAAATGGTACAGAATTAATCCATTTTGATTTGGGTGAAGATTTTTCTATTGAAACCGCTGTTGTTGTTGCAGAGTTATATCGTCATAACGGTGAATGGAAATTTAATGCCATTGGCAGTGGCTATTCCGGTGGTTTAGCGGCTCTCTGTAGTTCTTACGGTGTGAATGTGTAATTATTATGGCTGTGGAATTAAGAAAAGGGCAAAAAGTTAATCTCCAGAAAAGTGCAGGAAAATCACTCGGTGAAATTTTAATTAATTTAAACTGGAGTCAGCCACCTGTTAAGAAAATTTTAGGTTTTTCACTTGGGCAACAGTCTATAGATTTGGATTTAGGCTGTTTGTATGAATTGAAAAATGGTTATAAGGGCTGTGTACAAGCTTTGGGGAATGCTTTTGGTAATTTAAATAATTTGCCCTATATTGCGCTTGATGGCGATGATAGAAGCGGTGCTTGCACAAGCGGTGAAAATTTGCGTGTCAATGGTAAATATATTTCTGAATTTAAAAGAATTTTGATTTATACTTTTATATATGAGGGTGTCGCTAATTGGAAAAATGCTGATGGCATTGTAACTGTGAAATGCCCTGATAGTCAGGATTTAATTGTTCGCATGGATGATTATAGCTCTAATAAAAAAATGTGTGCAATTGCTATGCTGGAAAATCAAAATAATGAGACTTTTTCTGTTGAAAAATTAGTGCGATTTTTTGATGGTCATAGCCAAATGGACAGAGCTTTTGGCTGGGGCATGAAATGGGTTGCAGGTAGAAAATAAGAGGTGAAATTTTATGCCAGTTAATTTGCAAAAAGGGCAAAAAGTAGAATTAAAAAAATCTAGTGGGGGTGCATTGCGCCGTGTGATTGTCGGTCTTGGTTGGGACGAGGCAACCCCACAGAAAGTTTCTGGTTTGTTAGGCACTCTGTTCGGTGTTCAGAAAACACATGCAATTGATTGCGATGCTTCTGCATTTGCTTGTGTAGATGGGAAAATTATTTCTAATAGAGATATTGTGTATTTTGGTAATCTTATACACCAGTCTAAAGCAATTCAGCATATGGGTGATAATCTCACGGGCGAAGGAAATGGCGATGACGAACAGATTATTGTGAATCTTGAAAGTTTACCATCTGCATATGATAAAGTTGTTTTTGTTGTGAATATTTATCAGGCAAAAGAACGTAATCAGCATTTTGGAATGATTCAAAATGCATTTATTCGTGTTTGTGATGCCGATACGAATCAGGAACTTTGTAGATATAATCTTTCTGAAAATTATCAGAATATGACTGCTATGGTATTCGGCGAAATTTATCGCCATAACGGACAATGGAAATTTAATGCGATTGGACAAGCTACTTCAGATAATGATATCAAAGCATTAGCAAGACGTTTTAGTTAAGATTAAAACAAAAAGGGAATCTTGGCAAACAGGATTCCTTTTCTTTATGATATTATAATATAATTATAAAATTTTAATGCAGGAGGGTTCTTTGCTATGCAAGGAGAGGTGTTGACAGAATTAGAAAAAAAATTGGATTGTTTTCAGGGGCTTGCAGAAGTAAAATCACAGATTCATACTTGGATTTGTTTATTACAAACTCAGCAAAATGAAATATTACAGGGCTTACATGATAAAACAATTCCCTTGCATCTTGTATTTATGGGCAGATTCGGAACTGGAAAAACTCAAATAGCAGAATTGCTTGCACAAGTTTATTCTGCATTGGGTATGCTTTCTGAAGGAAAATTAATTAAATTAAATTTATCAGATTTGACAGAAGAATCTATTTTGCAACAGGCAAATCAAGCATTAGGCAATGTTTTTATGCTAACACATGTGAATGCTATTTCAGAACAAATATTTTCAAAATTGCTGGATATTCTGCAATGGGAAAATTTGTCTGTGATTCTCTCAGGAACAGATTTTGAAATTGAAAAGTTGTTTTATCAATTTCCTACATTGCGTTTGAAATTTAGTCATTGTTTTAATTTTACAGATATGCAACCCAAAAATTTAAATTTGAAAATTAACAACAATCATGATATATTTGATATATCTTCTTTGGCTTCCGGACAAGCACAAATTTCTGAAACACAATTTGCAAAAATTCTCAAACCTGTGTCAAATAGTATTGCAATTGATTCTAAAGAAGGTGATTTTTTGCGTTCCGGTCAAAGAATGGATTTAACACCTTATGTGCATAATGAAATTAAAATCCGGCTCGCTTATCAGAAATTGTTGCGCTGTATGGAACTTGATACTTATGTATTTCTTATTTCACAAGGTAATTCTGTAAAATTTGAAAATATGCTTTTTTTTGGAAATCATTCTGCAAAAAATCATGCGGTTTCTGTTACGGAACAGGCAATTTATCCCGAAACTGCGTTCCGTTTACATAAAGTTGACGAAAGCATTCAGAAAATTGCTGTTTGCTTTTCAATTTACGGCAATTATAAAAATTTAAATTTCTCACAGATTGAAAATCCAGTATTGCAAGTTTTTCAAGGTAATACACAGCTTGCTTATTTGAATTTGTCAAATTTGCAAAATCGCTCTGTGATTGCTGTCGAATTGTATCGCTATAAAAATAGTTGGAAATTACAAGCCCTTGCCAAGGAATATGATAATCTTGAACAGCTTTGCAATCAGTTTGATATGCAAATTTAACAAAAATTTTTTTAATTATACTCATAGAATATTTTAATCGTTTACGTATTTTTTTGTTTTGCAAAATTATAAAATGATTGTTTAATTTTGTGCAAAATAAACAATCATTTTAGAAAAAATTCTACAATTCACCGATTGCTTTTTTTCATATTTTATGGTATAATGCTATTGTAGTCATTGCACTGCGCTTTTTTGCCGTGTAAGTGATTTGAAATATTATTGACGATAGAAAGGAAGAAAAGAGTATGAAGAAATCATTTAAAAAGCGATTGCTTAGCGGTGTCACCTCTGCTTTGCTCGCTGTCTCGTCGGCGATACCCAATGTGTCGTCGTTGTCTTCATCATTGCCGTTAACTGCAAATGCTGCGGTTGATGATAAGTACATGGTGAGTAATGCTTATGGTGGTCAAACTGCTAACAAGGGTTACAGTTTGGGAAAAATCTCAGAATCTGATTTGTTAGTTGGTGCCGGAAATAAGCTTTTGGGAGCAGCAAATGGTTCTGCAGCTACCGCAATTCAAAATGCCCGTGATACGTATTTATTGGGCATTGCATCACAGTTTAGTATTTTCCTTGAGAACGACATGACAGTTACAGATTGTGACGCAGAAGGACGTGTGGCTGTTGGTGGTAATTTGGAATTCAAAGGAGATTGGAACTATCAGGTTGGTAGTGGTGATTTTGCCTCAAGTACAGCTTTAAAAGATTTGGGTGAGTATGAAGGTCTTTCTAATTTTGCCCATGCAATTGTTGGTGGTGGCTTAATAAGAATTAATACTGCTAATGCTGACTATCCTGTCGATGCAGATCGATACAAACGTTTTGTAGTGCAAAATCCAAATTGGCAAAAAATTTCTAAACACCGTGTATGGGGTGGCTCACAGACAGATGGACCTTACAAAGATTCATGTGTAATGAATGGAACAAGTGATAACGCTTCTATTAATGAGTTAGCACAGTTTTATGAAGCAAAACTTATTGATTTTGAAGATATTTTTGAACGATTGAGAGATAAAAGTGATACACTTGGTTCAATGAAAAAAACAGGTGATGCGGAATGGAGCGGAACAGACTTAATCTTAACATATGATGGTCCAGAAACAGATACTATTTATTTTGTGGTTCCTGAATGGGTTCAGAATATGACAACTGTTACTATTCAGGGTAAAGGAATTACGGGAAATGAAAATTATGTTATTAGTTATAATGGTGATGAAAAGCTAGATATTTCTAATGATGATTTGCATACTAATACAGTTAGAACTACAATCATTCATAATGACGGAAAAGAAGAAATGATTTCTAATACTGGTGAGTATGATAATTCAACTAATAATCATCCTAAATCTTCACAAATACTGTATAACTTCCCAAATGTATCTGAATTAAGTCTTGATTGTAATTTCAACGGTACATTGCTTGTACCAAGAGGAGATGTAAAAACTCCAGATGATGGTAAAAGATGTCATTTGTCTGGTGCCTTAATTGCAAAATCTTATTATGGTAATCAAGAGTTCGGTTATCGTCCGTATTTGGGTACTGTTGATATATTAGGTGTTAAATCAGATTATTATGTTAACTTGCTAAAGATTGCTGCCGATACAAAGGAACCATTAGAGGGTGCAAAATTAGGTCTTTTCTCAGTTGATGAAGACGGTAATGTTGCTGAAGTTGCAACTGTTGTAACAGATTATACAGATGAAAATGGTATGGTTCAACTTAATATTCCAGAGGGTATGTATGCAGTAAAAGAGGTTGAAGCACCTGAGGGATATGAAATAGATGAAGACCAAATTTATTATATTCAAGTATCAGAAAAGACAAATGAGGAAAAGATTAATACAGGAATTTTTACTTATGAGCCTATTCTATATACTGAAGAAAAAGCAAAAAAAGATGCTGGAATTACTGATGATTCTGAAGCAGATTCTTCTGAAGCAGATTCTTCTGAAGCAGATTCTTCTGAAGCAGATTCTTCTGAAGCAGATTCTTCTGAAGTAGATTCTTCCGAAGTAGATTCTTCCGAAGTAGATTCTTCTCAAGCAGATCCTGATACCGCTGATACTGAAAGTGCTACTGGAATTCCAGGATTTGTAAAGGCAGAAGATGCAAAATATGGATATGAATACGTATATGATATATCTCCTAGTGGAAACATAAGTTTATTAGCATGGGGTGACAATGACATACCAAGCATTAAGAGTTTAACCATTATTTATGCAGATGGTAAAAAATCAGTTACGTTAAGTGATGTTTCTGCTAATGCTAGTGGTAGTGGCGACTATTGGCATATATTTAATATGCAAAATGCTAATTTAGAAGATGTATCAGCTATTAAATTAGTGTTATCTTCTGAATTAAAAACAAGCGACCGTTTAAACATACAGTTTAGTGATGGTAAAGAAAGTGTAGTCTATAATGTTGATGGTGAGTACACTACATGGCCTGACCTTAAAACGATAAAGTGTCTGCAACCTTCTACCGTTGCTGAAGAAGTGCAGGTTGAATCACCTAAATACTATAAAATAGATCCTGCTTCTAAGTGTGAAGTTGAAATTGATGGTACAAAGTACAATGTACATGCAAATGTTACTGAAAATAAAGTTTCTGTAGATTGTATAAAGGAAGTTAAATTTAAATCATCTGCAACATCAAAAGCAACTTATGAAGAGTTTTTAAAAGAAGCAGAAGAAAAATATAATCCATTAGATGTTAATGCATACTATGATAATAGCTCTGTAAAATATGTACTTGATGATGAAGAGTATAGCTTTAAAGTGGATAAAGATGGTAAGATAGAAGCTATTAAAAAAGGCGATGTTGAACTTGAGAAAACCGCTCCGGAATTTAATCAATTCGAAGCTTATAAAGTGGATGGCGGTTATGTAATTGCTAAGGTAGAAGGCACTGACATTCAGGTTCTTGATGCAAAAGTAACTCTTAATAAAAATGCTTTTGAATTTGAAAATGGAGTGAAAGAAATTGAAGTAGTAAGATTTTCTAAAGAAGATGCTACAGGATTAGCAGTTCCTGGTGCAAAGTTACAACTTACTGGTAAAATTGGAAAAGAAGCTGCTATTTTCACAAAAGACCAATTTGCATTTGTTCCAAGAGATGCTGCAAATAAAGAAGAGGAAGAAAATAAAGATGAAGAAGCTGAAGGCGAAACAACCGAGGGTGGAACAACTGAAGTTAGTATTACTGAAGATGGAAAAACTGTTACTTGGATTAGTGACGAAAATATGCTCGAAATCAAAAATTTGGCAGACGGCACTTATACATTAACAGAGTTAGAAGCTCCAGAAGGTTATCACAAAGCTGAAGACATTACATTTGTAATGGAAGACGGTAAATTGCATGCTATTAATATTGGTGATAATGTTTCTGAAGATGAGTTAGACTCTGATGATGACCGAGTAATTCGTATGATTGACAATGTTCTTGGTTCTATTACATTTTCTAAACGTGATGGCAATATGCGTGGTGTCGCAGGTGCAACTTTAGAATTAACTGGCGTCACACCAGATGGTGCTGTAATTGAATTTGAAGACAATCTTAAATTTAACATTGCTACTGGTGGCATGAATGGTGGTAAACTTTTAAATGGTAGTGGTAAGGCTATATCATGGATATCTAGTGGATATTCTGTAACATTATCAGATTTGCCAGTGGGTACTTATACAATAAAAGAATTAACTCCACCTACAGGATATGAACCATTAGACGGTGAGCTTAAATTTAGTATTTCACAAGATGATGAGGGCAATGCCATAGTTAAAATGCTCGAGAATACTATTAATGTTCCTGAAAATAGTAGGTATGACTATAGTACACAGAAAAGCTGGTACAGTACAAACAGTGGTACTATCTATATCATTAATAAATCCTATGTGGAAATTCAAAAATTAGACGGTGAAAGTGAACCATTAGCAGGTGCAACATTGAAGCTCTCAGGTGTTACAACTGTTACAAATGAAGATGGCGAAGAAGTAGAACAAAAAATTACTTTCAGAAAATCACAATTCCCAGATATAGAAGACCTTAAAGAAGATGACTTAACAGAAATTGTGTGGATTACTGATGGTGAACCAGTTAAATTCTTAAATATGCAGGATGGTGTATATACTTTAGAAGAAGTTGAAGCTCCTGAAGGTTATCAAAAAGCAAACAGTAGAAAATTTGCAGTCGAAGGTGGTCTTATCATAAAAATTGGTAATACAGATGTAAAACCAGGTGAGACAAAGCAGATTACATTGACTGACAGAAAATCAAGTATCAATATTTCTAAACGTGATGACCAGCAGAATGCATTAGCTGGAGCAAAATTAAGCTTAACAGGCAAAAAGGATAACAGTGGAGATATTGATTTAACCAAAGTTAAACTGAGTGTAACTGGACTTAGAGTAACAGAAGAATGTACTGATACAAAGATTGTATGGTTATCTTCTGGAACAGAAGGAATTAGAGTAGAAGGTCTGCCAAATGGTACTTATATCTTAACTGAGGAAGAAGCACCAAAAGGCTATAAAGTAACAAATTCTATTAAGTTCACTATTGTAGATGGTATAGTTGGTAGAGTATATAGAATTGTAGATGAGGAAGATGTACCTATTAGCATTACTAATAATACAATTACTTTAATCGATAATAAAGAGGAAACAACAAGCGAAAGCTCAAGCACATCAACAAGTACAACAAGCGAAAGCTCAAGCACATCAACAAGTACAACAAGCGAAAGCTCAAGCACGTCAACAAGTACAA
>CAMWHN010000013.1 GCA_947174085.1 uncultured Ruminococcus sp. | reverse complement strand
AATCATATGTATTTACTGGCATTTACAAGAAATTTTGGATATTAGATAAAATCAATAAAAAATAGACTGAAATTTATAATAAATTTGTAATTTTATCCAGTTGCTAGAAATTGCTTGATATGCTATAATAAGAAGTGGCGAAAGCCATAGAGAAATAACTAGAACAAAAGAAAAAAAACAAGGACAACGTAATAGCAAAAAATAAAAAAAAGGAGGCTGATTGTGTGGAATTTACGCATATCCCTGTACTTTTAGAAGAAACAATAGAAGGGCTTGCCATTCGTCCAGACGGTATTTATGTAGATGGTACTGTTGGCGGAGCAGGACACGCTAAAGAAATTGCCTCCAGATTAGGAAAAAACGGGTTGTTAATCGGTCTTGACCGTGACCCAGATGCCGTAGCCGTAGCGACAAAACGTTTGCAGAATTTTCCTGCAAAAATCGTACATAGTAATTATTCTGAAATAAGAAATGTTTTAGATAATTTGCAAATTGCACAGGTAGACGGCATTTTATTAGATTTGGGAGTGTCTTCTTATCAGTTAGATAATGCAGAACGTGGCTTTTCTTATCATACAAATTCAAAATTAGATATGCGTATGAATCAAGATGGCTTGAGTGCTTATGATGTGATTAATACATGGGATAAACAGACGCTTTGTAAAATTCTATGGGAATACGGTGAAGAAAAATTTGCAGAAAGAATTGCGGAACGTGTTATCTGTGCGAGAGAACATGCACCCATTCAGACAACAGGGGAATTGGCAGAGCTTGTCCGGCAGGCTGTGCCTCAAAAATATCGGCGAGAAAAAAACCCCTGTAAAAAAACATTTCAGGCGATTAGAATTGCTGTCAATGACGAATTTGGACATTTGAGAATAGGACTGGAGTCAGCTTTTCATTGCTTGAAATCAGGCGGAAGACTTGCGGTAATTACATTTCATTCGTTGGAAGACCGCATTGTAAAACAGCAATTTGCCTCTTGGTGCAAAGGCTGTATTTGTCCGCCAGACTTTCCGCAATGTGTCTGTGGTAGGAAACCAAAAGCAAAATTGTTGATTCGTAAGCCAATGACAGCAAAACAATCGGAATTAGAACAAAATTATCGTAGCCACAGCGCAAAGCTTAGATTATTAGAAAAAGAAAGGGGCTAAGCTGTTTCAAGCTGTATTTATGGAACAAGAAGAAAAGAAAATTTCTGTTGTAAAAATTATTCTAGGTGCAATCGTTTGTTTTGCATTATTAGCAGCCGTAATTTTTAGTAACGTTCAACAATTACAAGTAACAAGTGATATTACACAGAAACAACAAGAATATAGTGATTTGCAAAGTGAAAATGTCAGAATGAAATCTGAACTTGCCGGAAAAACTTCTAATAAAAACGTACAAGAATATGCTGAAAATGTATTAGGTATGCATGCGCTAAATTCTTCACAAGTGGAGTATATGCAGATTCAAAAAAATGATGTTGTAGAAATCCCAGAAAGCGACCAGAATGTTTTTGTGAAAATTAAAAATTGGTTTGATGATTTTGTGGCATACCTGCAAGGGTAGTCCGCATAAATTAAATTAAAACAATGGCAGAAATAAAAGAAAATGACAACACGAGTGTTGTTCGTGATTGGCTGTCACCTGTAGAAATTAGAAATATACACAGGTGACAGCCATGCAATCAGGAAGCAAAAGAAACAGGCAGGACAAGAAATACGCAACCTGCCTGTTTTTTAAATAATAATATTATTATCACTGAAAGGAGTTGATAATTTGGACGCAAAGCCAAAAGATTATGAACCAACGACTTTGATGAAGAAAAAAGCAATATTTGTTGTATTAGGAATTGTAATAGCACTTGCCTTGCTGACAATTATTAGACTATGCTATTTATGTATTAGTCAGCATAATTTTTACACGGAAAAGGCAAATAGTAAGCATTTCAGCAGAATTACTATCAATGCGAATCGTGGTGCGATTTATGATGTCAATAATACACCACTTGCATGGAGTGCGACAGTTTATAAAGTCTATATCGACCCAGAACGATTTCGGGACAATATGGAAAGCATTAAAACTACAATGGAAAACCGTCAGGAAAAGCTTGACAATGGCGAAACGTTAGACCCTGATAAAATTGTTGCGCCTATGGAAACAATTCGGGCTGAAATTGTACAAAAAGTGGCAAGTCTGTTAGATATCAGTGAAGATACGATTTGGGAAGCCATAGAAAAAGATACCCAATATTGTGAGTTAAAAACAAAAGTTGAAAAAAATATCGCCGATGAATTAATGGAATATTTAGATAATCTTGAATTTGTTAATATGAACTCTATCAAGACAACAGAAGATACAAAGCGTTATTATCCTCAGAACGAACTTGCCGCACAAGTAATTGGCTTTACAAATAGTGACGGTGATGGACAATATGGACTGGAATATTATTATAATAAATATCTTTCCGGTACAAATGGCAGAGTGATTTCTGCAACAGATGCCTTAGGAAATGAAATGCCTTATCGGTATTCTACGACCTATCCGGCAGAAGACGGAAATTCTTTGTATTTAACACTTGATACTACGTTGCAGTATTATCTTGAAAAAAATTTACAAGCCATGTGTGAAAAGTATAAAGTCCGTAACCGTGCTTGTGGGATTATCATGAATGCCAAGACAGGTGCAATTTATGCAATGGGGACTTATCCTAGTTTTGATTTAAATAATCCGTCTGTGATTTATGACGAAGCGACTTATAATCAATTGCAAAGCTTGCCAAAAGATGAATATCAAGAGGCTTATATTTCTGCTCGTGAGCAACAATGGAAAAATAAAGCTGTCACGGAATTATATATTCCAGGGTCTGTGTTTAAAATTTTCACAACGGCGATGGCTGTTGAAGAAAAAGTTGTCAATGTTGATACAGATAATTTTTATTGTAATGGTGAGTATAGAATTACTGGTGTACCAAATCCAATTCATTGTCATAAACTAGCCGGTCACGGTTCACAGACGTTTTCAGAAGCATTGACAAATTCTTGTAACCCTGCATTTATTGAAGTTGGTTTGCGTGTGGGGATTCATAAATTTTCACAATATTTTAGTGCATTTGGCTTGACAGAGAAATCAGGCATTGATTTACCAGGAGAAACTTCTAGTATTTACAGAAAAGAAGAAAATTTAAGCACTGTTGACTTAGCATCTAGTGCATTCGGACAGTCTAATAAATTAACACCAATGGAAATGATAACTGGTATCGCAGCCGCTGTCAATGGTGGCTATCTAGTAGAGCCTCATGTTGTAGATAAAATTGTTTCAAGTGACGGCAATATTGTCAAAAATTTTAATACAACTACTAAAAGACAAGTAATTTCAGAAGAAAGCTCTGCAACAGTTAGAAAATTATTACAAGCTGTTGTTGATGACAACGGCGGTTCTAATGCTTATATTAAAGGCTATGCGATTGGTGGTAAATCTGGGACATCTCAGAAATTAGACCAGTATCCCGAATCAGATATGCAGTATGTAGCGTCTTATGCTTGCTTTGCGCCGGCTGATGACCCTGAAATTGTGATGTTAATTTTAGCCGACGAACCAGACACGAGTATTAATTATTATGGCTCTGTTGTCGTTGCGCCATATGCAAGTGCTATTTTAGAAGAAGCTTTGCCATATTTGGGATATTATCCGGAATATACAGATGAAGAATATGCAAAATTAGATGTGACAATTCCGTTACTGCGTGATAAAAGTATTTCTAGTGCAAAAGAAACGTTAGAAGCAATGGGCTTGCAATGTGAAGTTAAAGGCAATGGTGATACAGTTGCTGCACAATGCCCTACTACAGGGAGTACGGTTTCCGCAGGGGGAAAAGTTGTTCTGTACACAGAAGAAAATTATGAACCGGATTTAATTGAAGTTCCTAATGTATTAAAATACAGTCCGAGTAATGCAAGTGAATTACTTACAGCAAGTGGATTAAATTATATTTCTTTGGGTGCTTCTACAGACAGGACAGATGTATCTGTTGATTCACAATCTGTACAGGCAGGAACATTTGTTGAAGCCGGCACGGTGATTAAATTAAATTATGTTATTAACGACCAAAGTGGCTGATATTGGGAAAATAATTATTTTTAAAATTCAAATTTTTTAAGAAAGAGATGATTGGATTTATGTTATTATCAAAATTGCTAGAAGACAGGGTTAAAACAACTCTGAAAGACAGGGAAATTACAAGTATTACAGACGATAATCGCAAGATTCAGGAAAATTGTCTGTATGTTTGTATCAAAGGCGAAAATTTTGATGGTCACACTGTTGCAGAACAGGCTCTTGAAAAAGGAGCTTATGCTGTTATTGTAGAACGTGATTTAGGACTTGGAGAAAAGCAGATTTTAGTACAAGATACTAGAGCGTTCTACGGCGCATTATGTGCGACTTGGTTCGACCACCCAGAACGTAAAATGAAATTTATTGGCATTACTGGTACAAATGGCAAGACAACAATTACTAATGTAATTAAATATATCCTGACAAAAAATAATTACAAAGTCGGTTTAATCGGAACGATTCAGAATGAAATTGGTGATGAAATTATTCACACAAATAATACAACGCCTATGGTATTTGAACTAATGGAGTTATATAACAAAATGTATCAAGCCGGCTGTGATGTAGTTGTTATGGAAGTTTCTTCTTTTGGATTGGTTCAAAAAAGAATTGGCTTAACGAAGTTTGATATTGCTGTGTTTACGAATTTAACACAAGACCATTTAGATTATCATAAAACTATGGAAAATTATTATCAGGCAAAAAAAATGCTGTTTTCTGTCTGTGATAAAGCAATTATTAATATAAATGATGATTATGGCAAAAGATTATTTTCTGAAATTACTTGTGAAAAATATAGCTATGGCAATACTGGAGATTATGCTTATCAGCCTATTTCAGTCAAAGCCAATGGTACTAGATTTTTATTAAATAATTCAGAAATTTCTATGTTAATGACAGGCTATTTTAATATTGCCAATGCGACGGCTAGTTATGCAGTCTGCAAGCTGTTCGGTTTGGAAGATGAAACTATTTTGCCATATTTGCAAGCTTGTTCCGGTGTCAAAGGACGTTGTGAAATCATTCCTACTGGGAAAGATTTTTCTGTTATCTGTGATTATGCACATACGCCTGATGCTTTAGAAAATATTTTAGAAAATGTTAAGCTTTATACAGAGCATAATTTAATTTGTTTATTCGGCTGTGGCGGTAATCGTGATAAAACAAAACGTCCGCTTATGGCACAAGCGTCAGCAAAATTTGCAGATAAATTAATCGTAACTTCTGATAATCCTCGTGACGAAAATCCAGAAGAAATTATTGCTGATATTTTAACTGGTCTTGAAAAATATAATACGCCTTATGAAGTTGTTGTAGACAGACGAGAGGCAATTAAATATGCATTACAAACGGCAGAATCTGGTGATGTAATTGTACTTGCCGGTAAAGGACATGAAGATTATCAAATTTTCGCAAATAATTATCATACGCATTTTGATGAACGTGAGGTCGTTGCGGAAATTCTAAAAGAATTATTTTAATATACAGGAGGTTTTTTATTCCATGGAAAGTTTAAGTTTAAAAGAAATTGCAGAGTGCTTGCATACAAAAATAAATTTAGATGATAATATTCAAATTACAGAAATTAGCACAGATACTAGAAATTTGCCAACAGGGTGTTTGTTTCTGGCTCTAAGAGGAAAAAATTTTGATGGACATGATTTTGTAGAACAGGCAATTTCTAATGGAGCTGTTGTGGCTGTGACGGATTCACAAATTGGCAATGCGCCATGTCTAATTGTAAAAGATACTGGTAAAGCGTTATTAGATATTGCTAATTTATACAGAAGTAAATTTAATATTCCAGTTGTTGCAGTAACTGGCAGTGTTGGCAAGACAACAACGAAAGAATTAATTGCTTGTGTATTATCTGAAAAATTTAACACACTCAAAACAGAGGCAAATTTAAATAATGAAATCGGTATGCCTAAGACGTTATTAAAATTAAATAAGACTCATGATATTGCTGTATTAGAAATGGGTATGAATCATTTTGAAGAAATTGCACACATGAGCCGTAGTGCAGAGCCGACTATTGCAGTAATTACAAATATAGGTTTTTCGCATGTCGAAAATTTAGGTTCACAAGAAGGCATTAAAAAAGCAAAGCTTGAAATTTTGGAAGGTATGCAAGCAAATGCGCCATTAATTACTAGCGCAGATGATAAATTACTAGCAAGCCTGAAACAAGAATTAAATAGACCTGTTTATACATTTTCGGCACAGGGAAATTCTGCTGATGTATTTGCAGAAGATATTAAAGAAGAAAACGGTGTGACAACTTTTACGATTTGTCATGGCGATAAAAAATTACTTGCTGTATTGCCGGCTGTTGGGGAACATAACGTTAAAAATGCGCTTTCGGCTTATTTAGTAGGGATTCTAACAGGCATGCAGGAACATGAAATTTATGCGGTCTTGCAAAATATCAGCCTACTGGTATGCGACAGAATATTATGGAAAAAAACGGGCAGATTATTATTGCAGATTGTTATAATGCAAGTCCGGATTCCATGCAGGCAGGTTTGAATGTTTTAGGTAATTATGATGCGAAAGGCAGAAAAATTGCAGTACTGGGGGATATGTTAGAACTTGGTGCGCTTAGTTCTGAATTACATGCCAAAGTCGGTGAAATGGCTAAAAATGCAAAAATTGATATATTATTCTGTTATGGCAAAGAAGCGAAACAAATTGCTTTGCATGCTGGAGATAAATTAGAAATTTTCTGTACTGAAGATGAAACTAGTTTAATTCATCAGCTCCGAAATATTACAAAAGAAGATGATGTTATTTTATTTAAAGCTAGTCATGGTATGCATTTAGAACAAGTGATTTCTAAGCTTTATGGTGAGGCATAATGCCTATCTGGTTGCAGTTTGTCGCTGTATTAATTTCTGGTTTATTAAGTGGTTTTATGGGAATTGCCCTAATTCCGTTTTTGGAAAAATGTAAATTCTGTTTGCCGGAATCAGATAATAAAAATAATAATATTAATACTAGATTACGACCTACTATGTGTGGGATATTATTAATATTTGGAATAATTGTAGGATTGGTAATTAATTACACACTTTATTTGCAATTTGGCAGAGCTGATAGAACTAGTATAGAATTTCAAACAGAAAGTCATGTGTTATGGTTAATATTAGGCTATGCGTTAGTAATAGGCTTTGCCGGATTTGTATTGGATTATTTGCAAATTAAAAAAAAATTATTATATCCTGTCAATAAATCATGGCAATTTATAATAATATTTCTAGTAAATTGCGCTTTGCTAAGAGTATTACCAGAGCAAATTCTGGATTTTGGCTTCTGGAAGTGGAATGCAGGAATTTTTTCAGTTTTAATTAGAGCTTTATTATTAGCGATATTCTGGAAAATTATGCAAATTCCAGAACAGGAAACGGACGGCATGAGCATTAGTTTAAATACAGTGCAGTTATTATGCTTAAATATAGTATTACTAGCTGAAAAACAAAATTTATATGCTTTGTATAGCTTTACTGCAATAGGCGCATGTATGGGCTGTATGTTCTGGAATTTGTATCCAGCAAAATGTAAATTGGGAAATACTGGATTATTTTTCTTGGGTACAGTTTTACCAGTGCTAAGCATGCTATCTGGAAAAGTTTATATTTTATTATTATACATGATGGTTTATATTATTAATATTCTGCCAATGCTGAGTAAGAAAAAAAATTTTGTTATGTTATTAAAAAAATCCGGCTATGCGCCATTGCAGAGAATTGCATTATTAGCAGGATTTGCATTATTCTGCGGTGTGTTGACAGTCATGATTGAAGCATAAATAAATGAAGAAAGGTGATGCTATGGCAAAGGATATACGCAAACTGGAAAAAAGAAAAACACGAACTACTGGGGTAAATATGACATTTGCAATTGTTATATTAATTTTATTAGGCTTAGGAATTGTGATGATGTTCTCGGCAAGTTATGCAATTGCGATTAATGAGGGAAAATCAGGCGAGTATTATGCACTTCGTCAGGCAATTTTCGGTGGAGTCGGTCTAATTGCTATGATAATTATATCTTTTATAGATTATCATATTTATCAGAAATTCTGGGTAGCGATTGGTTCTTATGTCGGAAGTGTGATATTATTAGTGCTTGTCCTGTTTATTGGTACAGATTTAGGCTCTGGCTGTAAACGTTGGCTTAGGTTAGGAGGTTCGCAGACATTTCAGCCATCAGAAATTGCGAAATTTGCTGTTGTGATTTTATTTGCATATTTAATAGATATGCATCATGACAAAATGAAACAATTTAAAGTTGGAACTTTGCCGTTTATCGCATTACTTGGCATAATTGCAGGATTGTTATTAAAACAGCCTCACTTGTCAGCAACGATTTTAATTTGTTTAATTGGCATTGCGTTAATTTATGTAGGCGGTGCAAAATGGTGGCATTTGATTTTAATGGGACTTGCCGGAGTGGCGGCAATTGCAGGTATTATTGCCAGTAAAGTTATTTCTGGTGAAAAAGGGTATTTTGCTGTAAGATTAATGACATGGAAAGACCCATTTGCTTATGACGAAGGATTCCAGACACAACAGTCGTTAATTGCTATCGGTTCAGGCGGATTATTCGGCTTAGGACTTGGCGAATCCAGACAAAAATTTTTATATTTGCCAGAATCAGAAAATGACTTTGTATTTTCGATAGTTTGTGAAGAATTAGGGCTTTTTGGTGCAATTACTGTGATATTATTATTTGTATTATTAATTGCACAGGGATTTCATATTGCTATGCATTGTAAAGATAGATTCGGTATGCTAATCGCTATTGGATTTACACTTCAAATTGGATTACAGGCGTTTATTAATATTGCCGTTGTAAGCAATGTTATGCCCAATACTGGCATTAGCTTGCCGTTTTTTAGTTACGGCGGTACAGCTTTAATGATGCAGCTTGCACAAATGGGCATTGTGCTAAATGTTTCCAGAGGGCGTTATGTTGTAGGAGAAGAACGACAACGGCGAAAAACGTCAGTAAGTACTCGCCAAAGCACAGCATAGAAAGGATTTAAATTTTATGAAAGTATTACTAGCAGGCGGTGGCACTGGAGGGCATATTAATCCAGCTTTGGCAATTGCAGGTATTATTAAAAACCATGTGCCGAATGCAGAATTTTTATTTGCAGGAACTCCCAACGGCATGGAAGCAAAATTAATTCCGCAAGCAGGTTATCAAATAGAATTTATTAAAGTTGCCGGATTTCAAAGAAAAATAAATTTACAGAATATTGGCAGAAATATAAAAGCAATTTGGTATCTAGCCGGTTCAGGTCACAGAGCAAAGCAGATTATTCAAGAATTTGAGCCAGATATTGCAATTGGCACTGGTGGCTATGTAGCAGGTCCTGTGATTAGAATGGCTTGTAAAATGGGGATTCCCTCGGCAATTCATGAGCAAAATGCTTATCCGGGTGTAACAAATAAATTACTTGCAAAAGAAGTCAATCATGTAATGCTAACTGTAGAAGATGCATTACAGTATTTTGAAAAAGATATTGATTATACGGTGACTGGATTGCCTGTCCGTGCAGAATTGTTAAAAAAATCAAAGCCTTATGCTCGGACGCAATTGGGCTTTGATAATAAATTTTGTATATTATCATTTGGGGGAAGTTTAGGGGCAGGCTGTATTAATGATACTATGGCAGAAGTGTTAAAATGGCATGTTTCTGAAAAATTGGAAATTAATCATATTCATGGCTATGGCGGTATGGGAAAAGATAGTTTTCCAGATAAAATGAAAGCTTATCATGTGCCTATGAAAAGTAGACGGATTAGAATTACAGAATATATTAACGACATGGATACTTGCATGGCGGCGGCAGATTTAGTAATCTGCCGTTCCGGTGCAAATGCTTTAGCAGAATTACAGGCTTTGGGCAAACCGTCTATTTTGATTCCGTCTCCGATTGTTGCCGGAAATCATCAGTATCATAATGCTATGGTTCTTGGAAAAGCCGGTGCAAGTATTGTAATTGAACAAAAAGATATTAAAGATAATAAAATCATGATTGATAAAATTAAAAATTTATATCAAGACAGGGAAAAATTAAGACAAATGGCAAGAAAGGCTTCTGCATTGGCAATTCATGATACAGAAGATAGAATTTGGGGCGTGATAGAAAAGCTCATGCAAGAAAAAAATTAATCACAAGAACCAACTTCTTTGTTTTTACATATGATACATTATGCAAAAGAAAGGAGTGGAATCGCATGCAAAAATTAATCATACAAGGCGGTCAAAAATTAGAAGGCGATATTATTGTACAAGGTGCAAAAAATAGTGCGCTTCCTATTTTGTCCGCTAGTTTGTTATGTGAGGGTGAGAGCGTTCTTGAAAATTGTCCGGAGCTGTCAGATGTGTATTCTGCTTGCCGGATTTTAACAAGTGCAGGCTGTAAATGTGCTATGCAAAATCATGTTGTTTGTGTCAAAGCCGATACACTTCAAAATTCTGAAATTCCTGAAAAATTAATGCAGGAAATGCGGTCTTCTATTATATTTTTAGGTGCAATGCTGGGAAAAACAGGCACTTGTACGCTTGGGTATCCCGGAGGGTGTGAATTAGGGCCAAGACCTATTGATTTGCATTTACAGGCGTTTCAAAAAATGGGTGTGAAAATTCATGAGGAAAATGGCATTTTATTCTGTCATACGCCAAATGGATTACATGGCGCAAAAATACATTTGCAGTTCCCGTCTGTTGGCGCAACGGAAAATTTAATGCTTGCCGGTGTACTTGCCAAAGGTGAGACTATCATAAATAATTCAGCAAGAGAACCTGAAATTATTGATTTAGCAAACTATTTAATTAAATGTGGCGCAAAAATTTCCGGTGCGGGTAGTGATATGATTAAAATTCAAGGTGTGAAAAAATTACATGGCTGTACATACCGGATTATGCCAGACCGGATTGTTACAGCAACATGGCTGACAGCTACAGCAATTACAGGCGGTAATGTAAGGCTTTTGCATACAGATATTACTAGTTTAGAAGGTATTTTAGATGTTCTGGAACAAATGCAATGCCAATGTAGTTACAAAGATGATAGTATTTGTTTTTCAGCAGGAAAGCCCTTGCATGCAGTGCGGTATTTAAAAACTATGCCTTACCCCGGTTTTCCAACTGATACACAGGCTATTTTTATGTCAGCGTTGTGTAAAGCAAATGGGACTTCTGTTATAGAAGAAACAATTTTTGAAAATAGATTCCGTCATGTAGATGCACTTGTCAAAATGGGTGCTGATATTCGAGTTGCCGGACGTGTCGCTGTGATACATGGTGTGAAGCAATTACACGGTGCGACTGTGAGTGCAACAGATTTGCGTGGCGGAGCTTGTTTATTAGTAGCCGGTTTAGGCGCACAGGGCGAAACAGTTTTAACAGATATTGCACATATTGACAGAGGTTATGACAAACCTGAAATATTATTGCAAAATCTAGGCGCAAAAATTCAAAGAGTATTTTTTTAAATAAATATAAAATTTTTATAAAAATATTTGTTGACAATTTTTTTAGTATGTGTTATAATAGATATGGTATTATATTCTTCCGGTTTTTTATAACAAAGGAGACTATACAACACAATGCGATAACCAAGCAAATTATGAATCAGGAAGTAAACTTTATAATAAAATTTTGAGTATTTTTAATTAATTATTAAAGTTTTTACATCAGTTCGATAAGCAAACGGAAAATAAAGCGGAAGTGATAGCATTTTGAGAGATATTGAAAAAACAAATATGGCACATGGGGCAAATTCTCGCAGAATCAGAAGACGAAAACGGGGACGTTCTGTTTATATATTACTTGTGATTCTGCTTGCGGTTGCCTTAATTATTACATTGTCTATGACGCTGTTTTTTAATATTAAAGAAATTCGTGTAACAGGCGATTCGGCTGTAATTTATGACCCAAAAGAAATTGTGGAAGCAATTGGTGTCAAACGTGGTGATAATATGATGCGTTTGCACTTGAATGAGTTAGAACAAAAGGCAGAAGAAATTTTAATAGATGCAGAATGTGTAGATATTAAACGACAGTTTCCAAATACACTTGTAATTGATGTCCAAAAAAGTGTTCCGGCTTATAATGTCAGTTATGAATATGGCACTCTGGTTATTAGTAAATATGGAAAAATTTTGCAAAACAGCATGGACCCTATGGCTGATTTGGTGAGTATATACGGCTATCAACCCGAAGAAACTACTGTTGGAAAAAGATTATGCGCAACAGAAGAACGTTATGATAAAATCTTTGCGTCATTTCAGAACTTAATTGAAAACAATACGCTGGAAACGCCGATTGTAGCAGTAGATATGTCAGATTTTAATGATATTATTGTGAATTTTGATAATAGAATTATGTTCTCTATGGGAAATTGGAGCGAAATTGATTATAAAATTAGTTTTGCAGAACAGGTCATCGCATTGCAACCCGTGACTAAAGAGGGGTATTTGACAATGATTGGCAGTAATCAATGTTCTTTCAGAAATAAATCTGATGTGGAAAATGCAGAGAAAAAAATAATTTCTCAGGAAATGCAAGAAACACAAGAAACAGAAATTTTGCAGGAAAATGAAAATCTTGCATGAAATTGTGTACATTTTTGTGAAATTCACGCAAAAAACAGCAGGGTAAGTTGTATGGTTTAGGAAAAAATAAAATTTTGTCAAAAACCTATTGCAAAATGAAATAAAATGTGTTAAAATAAGAGTATCTAAGATTTTAAGGAATTGTGTATGGTAATGCACTTCAAATTCTGGTAGGAGGAAAAATCATGACAGACTTCATTTATGAAGAAGCTTTTGAACCTGATGTAAATATTAAAGTAATCGGTGTCGGTGGTGGTGGCGGTAATGCGCTCAACTGCATGGTGGATTCTGATGTCAGCGACATCGAGTATGTGACAATTAATACAGATGCCAAAGCATTGAAAAATTCTAAGGCTGCTACAAGAATCCAGATTGGTGCAAAACTGACAAAGGGCAGAGGCGCAGGCAATATGCCGGAAATTGGTCAGCGTAGTGCTGAAGAAAATATTGAAGAAATCGAAGCAGCTCTAAAGGGTGCGGATATGGTATTTATCACTGCCGGTATGGGTGGTGGTACTGGTACTGGTGCAGCTCCTGTTGTTGCAAAAACGGCACAGCAAATGGGTATTTTAACAGTTGCTGTTGTAACAAAGCCATTTGCCTTTGAACGTGAACAGAAAATGCGTCAAGCAGAAGCAGGTATTACAGAATTAAAAAAATATGTGGATTCTTTGATTGTAATTCCAAATGAAAGATTATTAGTAGGTCTTGAAAAATCACCTACTATGAAAGAATCTTTTGCATTGTCAGATGATATTTTAAAAACAGGAGTAAAAAGCATTTCAGATTTGATTGTTGAAGAAGGCTATATTAATCTTGATTTTGCTGACGTTGCAACGACTATGAAAGGCGCAGGCTATGCACATATGGCAGTCGGACATGGTTCTGGTAAGGACAAGGCTCAGGAAGCCGCAAAATCTGTTATTAGTAGTCCGCTTTTGGAAACTTCAATTGCAGGTGCTAAGAGATTGCTAATTAATGTTGCAATGTCAGAAGATACGCTTGCTTCTGATGTAGATACGGCATCTAAAATGATTACAGAGGCAGCGTCTCCAGATGTGCAATTTATTTTCGGTGCGGCATTCAAAGAAGATATGCAGGACGAAATGAAAGTTACTGTGATTGCAGCCGATTTCTCAGATGATGAAATAGATGATAATTCTGAAGATGTTTATATTCCAATGGAAAAATCTGTTACAAAATCTTCTAGTAAATCTGTGAAGACTCCCAAAGCTCCTAGAAGAGAGCTAACGCCTGTCGTACAAGAAGATGAGGAAGATGACGAAGACGAAGATATTATTCCAATTGATAATCCTTTAGTTGAGGAAAATAAGCGTGAGTATCAAGCTCCACCTGTTTCCCAACAGCCTCGTCGTCCTTCTGTAAATGATATGGACATGCAGGAAATTTTTGATATTCTCGGCGGTAATTGATTTTTGCAGAAAATCTGCTCCGGCGTTTTGAAATGCCGGAGCTTTTCATAGCCGGATTTTTATATAAATTCGCTTGCAAATCTGAAAAAAATATGATACAGTACGAAAATATATAAAAATAATACAAGATTATATTGACAATAAAATAAAAAACTGGTATAATATTACTGTATTATAAAATGAACCATAATATATAATATGACAAACATGCTTCGTACAAGACGTTTTTTAATGTCTATCTTGATTTTTTTTAAGTATTCCCAATCAAATGAGATAGAGGGTGCGTGTTACATCTAGTTGTAGTAAGCATGGTAGAACCTGTTGAATAATAAAGAAAAATATTTTTTCGTAACATGATAGATGCTATAGAAAAAATTTTTTCTAATAGCTTTTTGAAAGTAAATTAGTGCAAATAATGAAAATATTTGCATAATCATAAAGGAGTGTTTTTGAATATGGCTTTACAAGAAGGCATTACGCTAAAAGAAAATAGATTTGGTTTTGAAAAACAATCTGTTCTTGCATATATTGATGAATTGGAAAAACAAAAAAATGAGTTGAAAGATAAATTGAAAATTTCTGAAGCCCAAGAATCACAGTTGATTCAAGATTATAAGCGTGGGGAAGAAGAAGCACTGAAAAAAGCTGAAAAAGCTGAAAAAAAGGCAACTGATGCAGAAGAAAAATTAAAAATTGCAACTGAAAAGGCTGCTAAACTTGCGGAGGCCCTTAAAAATGAAAAAGAGGGTAGAAAAGAGGATATTCAGAAAGTAAAAAAACAACTTACTGAAATTAAAACAAACAGTGTAGATAATAGCAAGTTAAAAGAATATCAGCAGGAAATTATGGAGCTGAAAGGCGATGTCAGCTCTATGAGTATGGAAATTAACGAGTTAAACACAAAACTAGAATCTCAGGAATCCCAAGTTGCAGATTATAAAACACAGGCACAAGATGCAGAACAGGCACTCGAAGAAATTAATCAAGAACTTGATGAAAAAGAAGAAAAAATTTCTAGCTTAGAATCAGAGTTGACTGAAACAAAATCAAAATTAGAAAAATTAGAAAAAGAATTAGAAGAAGCTAAAAATATGCCTGTTCAAAATGTAACAGCAGATATGTTCGGCGGTTGGATGTCTAATCTTGCGAAAAATGCCGAAAAAGAAGCAAGAGAACAAGTGGAAAATGCCGAAAAACAAGCCAAAGAAACTATTGAAAAGGCGAAAAAAGAAGCCGAAGAAATGGAAGCAGAGGCAAGTGAAACGATAGAAGCTATGCTTTCAGAAGCAGAAGAACGTGCGGCAACGGCGAATGCAGAAGCAGATAAAATTTTAGAAGATGCTCGCAGACAAGCTGAAAGTGAAGTGGCTAGTAAATTAAAAAATGCCGAAATGAGAGAGAAAAATTCTCGTCAGCTTGCAGATGATATTCGTGAAATATTACTCGGACAGTTGTCGAGCTTAGAAGAAAATTTACAAAAAGTTAATGGTACTGTTGCACAGGCTGTTGAAACTATGAGTGATAAGCTTGATGAAGCGAATACGAGTATTGAAGATGCAAGAATAAAAATTGAAGAATCTTCTAAAAATATTCCAGTTGCTGAACCTGTAACAGAAGAAGTACCTGTGCAGAAGTCTGCACCTGCTCCAGAAAAGGAATCTGTTCAGAAGTTTGCACCAGCTCCAGAAAAGAAATCTGTTCAGAAGCCTGCACCTGTTCCAGAGAAAAAGCAAGCTCCAAAAGAGAAACCAGTTCAGAAAAAAGAAAAATCAACTGTTCCAATGATGTCAGGTCTGGATTCTATTTTAGCAGATTTTGAAAAATCTGTTGTGAAGGAAGAACAGAAAATACCAGAATCTAAACCAGTTCAAAAAGCTGATGATGTGTTTAATCTAAACGAAAAACAGCCTGAATCTGCGGATAAATTTAAACTAGAAGAAGAACAAGTAAAACCAAAATCTGCTTTTTCTATCATGCCGGATATGAGTTCTTTACTAGGTGCAATTGAAAAAGAAGAACAAGTTTCAGAATCTGCTCCAGTGCAAGATGATGTATTTAGTCTAAACGAAAAACAACCAGAATCTGCGGATAAATTCCAGCCGGAAGAAGAACAGATTTTAGATATTGATAGCTTTTCACAACGTGGTGTTGCCTTTAATACTGGCATTCGTGCAAGAGCAACTGGCACACCAAATAAGCCAAATAATAAAAAGAAAAAGAATGATAATTTTGATTTCAGCGAATGGGCAAATGAAACCAGTGAAGAAATCAGAAATAATAAAAAAAATAATAAAAACAAGAATAAATAATAGAAATTAAGGTGAAATTTATGCCAGAATTGCAGAGAATACATGCACAAGAATTATATGCCTGTGCTGAAAATTTACATATCGGGGAGAAAATTTTACTTTCTGGTTATGTGTATACGGCTAGAGATGCAGCACATAAACGCATTTCTGCATTGCTAGATTCTGGAAAATCCTTGCCATTTGCTTTAGAACATGCTGTAATTTATTATGCAGGACCTACTCCCGCACCTCCGGGTAAACCTGTTGGTGCGTGTGGTCCTACAACGTCCGGAAGAATGGATTTTTATGCGCCAAGGTTGCTGGATTTAGGTCTTTCGGCTATGATTGGCAAGGGCGAACGTTCACAAGCTGTTAGAGATGCTATTGTTAGAAATAAAGCCGTTTATCTCTGTGCCGTTGGCGGTGCAGGTGCGCTTTGCGCAAAATGTATTAAATCTCTGGAAGTCATTGCATTTGAAGATTTAGGCTGTGAGTCTATTAAAAAATTATATATTGAAGATTTTCCACTTGTTGTTTGCAATGACGCACAGGGCGGTGACTTGTTTTCACAAGGAAGAAATTTTTATGCCAGATAATATGCTAGAATCTTTGTCAGACGAAGAACTTGTTTTATTGGCTCGTGATTCTGTAGAAGCAGAAGCCGTGCTTATCATCAGATATTTTCGTTTGGTGCGATTTCATGCCGGACGATATGCAACAAGTATGACAAGTACTGATGATTTAATACAAGAGGGTTGTATTGCGCTCCTGCGTGCGATAAGACAGTTTAACAGCACTAAAAATGCAAAATTTTCTTCTTTTGCACAGACTTGTATGACAAATAGCATGAAAAGTTTTCTGCGCTGTGAGAAGTCTATTCCTGTGCCAATTGCAACAGAAAATTTATTGCAAAAAATACAAGAATCTGACGGATTTATTGATAATCACACACCGGAAAATATTTTTATACAAAAAGAAAATTATGAAACTTGTCGCACAGAAGTTATGGCAATGTTATCTAACAAAGAATGGGATATTTTAAAATATATTTTGCAAGGGTGTTCTTACGCACAGACAGCAGAGAAATTAAATATCAGCGTGAAAGCCGTTGATAATGCAATGCAGAGAATTAGAAAAAAAATGCGTGCAGTACAGCATTCGGAAGAAAAAAATTTTTAATTATTTTTAACTGCTCGTTTTCTGTTTTTAATAATTTTAATAATTAAAAAAACAGTGCGATATAGCAAAAAATTATGATAATTTATCATTTTTTGCAAATAATCTTAAGTGAGGTATTTTACTATGTATGAAGACAAGATTTTAGTCTGCAAGGACTGCGGAAATGAATTTGTTTTCTCCGCTGGGGAACAACAATTCTATGCTGAAAAAAATTTCAGTCATGACCCTGTACGTTGCAAAGATTGCCGTAATTTAAAAAAAGGCGCAACACGTCAGGCAAGAGAATTTTTCACAGCAACTTGTGCAAGCTGTGGCGGTGAAGCTCGTGTGCCATTTCAGCCACGTGAAGACAGACCAGTCTATTGCAGTGAATGCTATGCCAAAATGAAAGGCGAATAATTTTAATTTTTGAAAGGAAGTTTTGTTATGACAGTTACAAAAGATACTGTTATTGGTGAAATTTTGGACGCTGATTTTGAAGTTGCACCATATTTTTTAGAAATGGGTATGCATTGTCTAGGTTGTCCAGCATCAAGAAATGAAACCATTGCAGAAGCTTGCAGTGTTCATGGGACAAATCCAGATGAATTAGTTGAAAAGCTAAATGCATATTTTGCAGAAAAATAAGTGATAAAAAACAAGGCAGAATTTGCGATTTTTGTCGCAATTCTGCTTTTTTATAGGAGTATTTTTTTTATGCTAATTAATTCAAGATTGCTTGCTTGTGTCAATTTTATACAAGGCGATTTTTTATGCGATGTCGGCACAGACCATGCATTATTGCCTGTTTATGCGATTCAGAAAAATATTATTAAACAAGCCATTGCCTGTGATATTGGAAAATTACCGTTAGAATCTGCTAAAAAAACTGTGCTGAAATATCAGCTTGCTGATAAAATTAATTTAATCTTATCAGACGGTTTGCAAAATATTAATAATAATAAAATTACAGATATTGTCATTGCCGGTATGGGAGGCGAGACTATTATACATGTTTTAAAAGAAACTTGTGCATTTTCGCTTGCAAATAAAAATTTAATTTTACAGCCTATGACAAAAGCTGAATTGCTTCGGGCTTGGCTTTATCAAAACGGCTATGAAATTCAGCAAGAAACTTGTATCCCTGATGGAAAATTTTTATATGCAATTCTAAATATTACATATTCTGGTATTTCTAAAAATCCCAACGCAAGAGAAATTTATTTTGGCAAAATGAATTTATCTAATAAAAATGGTCTTGCCTATGCGAACAGGCAATATCAGAAACTTTGCAAAGCCAAACAAGGCAGATTATCTGCTGGTCAGAATATTACAGAACTTGAAAAATCCATTCATGAATTGGAGGAATATTTATAATG